>NZ_QTPY01000013.1:0-200085 GCF_003857765.1 Burkholderia sp. Bp9016 | reverse complement strand
GAAGCGGTGTTCATGTGCGACCGGATTCTGGTGCTGTCGTCGAACCCGGGCCGCGTGATCGCCGAGATCAAGGTGCCGTTCAAGCATCCGCGCAACCGGCTGGATCCCGATTTCCGCAAGCTGGTCGACGAGATCTACGCGAAGATGACCGCGCGCCAGACCAACGAGGCGACGAAGAAGGGGCTGGAGCTCGGCAGCTGGCTGCCGCGCGTGTCGACCAACCTGATGGCCGGCCTGATCGAGACGCTGGCAATGGCGCCGTACCACGGCCGCGCGGACATGCCGGAAATCGCGCGCACACTGCATCTCGAAGTGGACGAACTGTTCCCGATCGCCGAAGTGCTGCAGCACCTCGGTTTCGCCGATGTGCGGGAAGGCGACATGTTCCTGACGCCGCCGGCGCGCGTGTTCGCCGAGTTCGGCACGCAGGAGCGCAAGCTGATGTTCGCGGATCATCTGCTCAAGCACGTGCCGTTGGCGGCGCGGATCAAGAAAGTGCTGAACGAGCGCCCGGGCCATCGTGCGCCGCGCGTGCGCTTCGAGCAGGAGCTGGAGGATTTCCTGTCGGATGAAGCGGCAGAGGAAACGCTGGATGCGGTGATCGACTGGGGCCGTTACGGCGAAGTGTTTTCGTATAACGACAAGACGGAGGTGTTCAGCCTCGAGGATGTCGAAAGCTGACCCCCGCGCCCGAATGGCGATTCGCGACCGTCATTCGGGCAAATCCCGCAGGTTCGGATCCAGCTCGATACCGCCGGTATTGAGCCGCTCGATCTTCTCCATCCGCTGCCGCGCGAGTTCCGGAAGCTGGTTCGTCACGCCGATCACGAGTGCTTCGGCCAGCGCCAGAGCCGGCACATTCGTCTGCAGCATCGCGAACGGCCGCCCGAGGATCCGGAGCACGATCTGCGCGAACGCGCTGATCGGCGAACGCCATTCGTCGGTGATCAGCAGCACGCGCGCGCCGAGCTGGTGCGCGGCCTGCGCGAACCGGATGCTGTCCTTCTGGTAGCGGCGGAAATCGAAAATGACCAGCACGTCGCCGGGCCCCATGTCGGCCAGCGCGACGGACGAGAGATTCACGTTCGGCTCGACGTATTGAACGTTCGGCCGCGCATACGCGAGCGTGAACGAAAACAGCGACGCGAGCGGCGCCGTATACCGCCCGCCGCCGCAGAAGACGCGTACGTCCGGATCGGCCAGCAGCGTCACGGCCTGGTCGAAGGCGGCCGCGTCGAGTCCTTCGATCGTCGTCGCGAGCGATTGCGAGAGCCGCTGGAAGATCGCCGCATGGCTGTCGCGCATCCCGAATTCCGAGTGGAACGCATCCATGCGCGCGAGCGGCGAGTTCATCGCCGTGTCGATCTCGTCGTGCAACGCCTGCTGGAACGACGAGTAGTTAGGGAAGCCGATCCGCACGACGAAGCGGAACACGGTCGGGTCGCTGACTTCGGCTTGCTTCGCGAAGCTCGCGATCGGCCCGAGCCCGAGGCTCGGGTAGCGATCCAGCAACGCCTGCGCGACCTTCTGTTCCGACGGCGTAAAGCTATCCATCTGGGATAGCAGCAACGCCCTGATGCTTGTCCCCATCGGGCACTCCGGCTTTCTCGTATCTGAATGACAAACGGCAGACCTGCGTCTGCCGGCGACTCCACGCATGTTAGCCGATCGGCACGCCACGGGCCGCGTGCGGCTGCCGATTAGAGGGACATATCATCCGTCGACGCATTTCTTTTGATGTGTAATAAAGCAAACATGATAGACCGCCTGATGCGCAAGTCTTCGAGAAAAATTCAGTGAATACCCTATGTTTTGGCATGAAAATGCGAGTGCTATGATCGCGGTCTTGTCGAAATGTATTGTTCATTACATTCCGGATCGGCAGTGACGACCCGCCTGTTGGCGGGTCGCGCATCCCGGCATGGCCCGGTTATTTGAATTGTCTGGAGGATTCCGTCATGAGGCGGCTCGTAGTACTCACCCTGTTGTCGGCCATGAGCGTGTGCGCGTTCGCGGCGTCGGAACCCGCGGTCGAAGCGAAGAACGGCATGGTCGTGTCGTCGCAGCATTTCGCGTCGCAGATCGGCGTCGACATCCTCAAGGAAGGCGGCAACGCGGTGGACGCCGCGGTGGCGGTCGGCTACGCGCAGGCCGTGACCAACCCGTGCTGCGGCAACATCGGCGGCGGCGGTTTCATGACCGTTCACCTGGCCGACGGCCGCGACCGGTTCATCAACTTCCGCGAAACGGCGCCGGCGGCAGCTTCGGCGAACATGTACCTCGATGCGAAGGGCAACGTCATTCCGGACGACAGCCTGTACGGATATCGCGCGGTCGGCGTGCCGGGCACGGTCGCGGGCCTCGATCTCGCGCAGCGCAAGTACGGCAAGCTGACCCGCAAGCAGGTGATGGAGCCGGCGATCCGGCTCGCGCGCGACGGGTTCGTGCTGACGCGTGCCGATACGGACATCCTCGACACGACGATCGACCGCTTCAAGAAGGACCCGGACGCCGCGCGCATCTTCCTGCGCCCGGACGGCTCGCCGCTGCAGCCGGGCGACCGCCTGGTGCAGAAGGACCTCGCGCGCACGCTGGAGCGCATTGCGGAGCAGGGCCCCGACGCGTTCTATCACGGCGAGATCCCGAAGATCGTCGAAGCGGCGGCCAAGCGCGGCGGCGGGCTGATCACGGCGGCGGATTTCGCGGCATATCGCGCGCAGGACATGGCGCCGCTGACCTGCACGTATCGCGGCTACGAGTTCGTGTCGGCGCCGCCGCCTAGCTCGGGCGGCGTGACGATGTGCGAGACGCTGAATATCCTCGAAGGGTATGACATGCGCAAGCTTGGCTACCATTCGGCCGCGTCGATCCACTACATGACCGAAGCGATGCGCCATGCTTACGAGGATCGCAACACGCTGCTGGGCGACCCGAACTTCATCGACAACCCGATCGCGAAGCTCACGAGCAAGGAATACGCGGCGCAGATCCGCAAGAGCATCCACGCCGACACGGCGACGCCGTCGGTCGACGTGCAGCCGGGCGTCGGAGTGCACGAGAAGCCGGAAACGACGCATTACTCGATCATCGACCACGACGGCAACGCGGTGTCGACGACGTATACGGTCAACGGCCGCTTCGGCGCCGTGGTCATCGCGCCGGGCACGGGCTTCTTCCTGAACGACGAGATGGACGACTTCACGGTCAAGATCGGCGCACAGAACATGTTCGGCCTCGTGCAAGGCACGCGCAACTCGATCGCGCCGGGCAAGCGTCCGCTGTCGTCGATGGCGCCGACCATCGTGAAGAAGGATGGCAAGGTGTTCATGGTGGTCGGCTCGCCGGGCGGCTCGCGGATCATCACGATCACGCTGCAGACCGTGCTGAACGTGATCGACTACGGGATGGCGCCGCAGGACGCGGTCGATGCGCCGCGTATTCATCATCAATGGCTGCCGGACGAGGTTTATTACGAAACCTACGGCCTGTCGCCCGACACACTCGCGATCCTGCACAACATGGGCTACAAGATGGTCGAGCAGACGCCGTGGGGCGCCGCCGAACTGATCCTGGTCGGCCTGCCCGGCACCGAAGCGGCGAGCCGCCAGAGCTCCGGCAACGACTCGTCGGTCTCCGGCAACGTGCGCGTCGGCTTCGTGTACGGCTTCAACGATCCGCGCCGCCCGGCCGGTTCGGCGATCGGGTACTGATCCCGGGCGCGCTCCAGCGCGCAGCATGCTGAACGGCTGTAACCGGCGTTCGCCCCGCGCGCGAACGCCGGGGCGGCGGCAGCGCGTCCGGTCGCGGACTTTCGCAGTCCCTTTCGTGGTCCCTTTTGCAGCAGCAAGCGCGGCGGCGGCCCGGCATGCCGGGCACGACCGACCCGCAACACGCGCGCCCTGGCACGGCACCGGCGCGCGTCCTTCGCCCTTCAATTCCTGCCCCTTCGGCGTGCGGCGCAAGATCTCGAGCTTCGTGATGCCGATGGGCTATTCGTTCAACCTCGACGGCTCGATGATGTACTGCACGTTCGCGTCGCTGTTCATCGCGCAGGCGTACGACATCCACCTGTCGCTCGGCGCGCAGATCACGGTGCTGCTGATCCTGATGCTGACGTCGAAGGGGATGGCCGGCGTGCCGCGCGCATCGCTCGTCGTGATCGCGGCGACGCTGCACCAGTTCGACATTCCCGAAGCCGGGCTGCTGCTGATTCTCGGCATCGACACCTTCCTCGACATGGGGCGCTTGGCTACCAATGCGGTGGGTAATTCGATCGCCAGCGCGGTGGTCGCGAAGTGGGAAGGGGCGCTGATATCGGAGTCCGAGGCCGCAGCGCATGCCGCGCATCTCGACGCCGAACTGGAACGGCAGATCGACGGGGCCGCGCCTGACGCCGGTCGGGCAAGCCTGGTCCGAGCTTGCGTTTGCGAACGATGAGGCATCACGCGCCGGGACAACCGGCGGTTCGCGAGGTTGCCGCGCATCGCGGCAACCTCTGACGACTACAGCGCGTTCATGCCGTCAGTCACGGCTGCCGCGGCGAACGTCCGGCGGCATCGTGACAAGGCCGCAGCCGATCAGGCCGCGCTCTGGCCGGGCGGCACGCCGTCGCGCGCCACGCGACGCGCGCGGCGTCGCCGGACCATGATCACGAGTGCGATCAGCAGCACGACAAGCACCGGCGCCGGCAGCATCAGCGGCCGGGCCCGCACGAGCAGCGGAACCGGGCCGCCGCTGCGCACGACGGCCACATCGTCCGGCGTCACGGTCACGTCGGCATTGCCGTACTGCGCGAGCACATAGTTCGCGATCGCGGCGACCTGATCGTCCTTCAGCGGCTGGACATACGAATCCTCGCCGAACGACGGCATCAGCACGTGCTGGCCGCCTGCGTCGCGGTCGACACCGTACAGGATCGCGGCAATCAGGTTCGACGGATTGCGCGAGCCCGTGGCGGTGTTGTTCGACAGCGACGGATACGCCTGACTCGGGCTGCCCTTGCCGTTGGCCTGGTGACAGCTCGCGCAGTAGCCGCTGAACAGCGCCGCGCCCGTCGTCAGCGTGCCGTTCGCATTCAACGCGGACGTGCCGCGCAACGTTGCTTCGCTGCTGACTGCGCTGCCGTGCGTGAATGCCGGTACAGACTCGCGCTCGTCACGGATCGGCTTCGTGCTGCGCAGATACGTGACGATCGATTGCAGGTCCGCGTCCGACAGATACTGCAGGCTGTTCTGCACGGCTTCCGCCATCGGGCCGGCTGCCTGGTTCTTCCCGGGGGCGCGGCCGGTCTTCAGGTACGACACCAGCTCGCCGTCGGTCCACGCGCCGATCCCGCTCACCGGATCCGACGTGATGTTCGGCGCATACCACGCGCCGAGCTGAGCACCACCCAGGTTGCGGCCGAAGTCTTCGGCCATCAGCGCGTTGCGCGGCGTGTGGCACGCGCTGCAATGCGCGAGCACGGTGGTCAGGTACGCACCGCGATTCCACTGCGCGTCGTGCGCCGGGTCGGCCTCGAAACGCTTGTTCGTCAGGAACAGCATGTTCCAGCCCGCCATCGCGGTGCGCATGCCGAACGGGAACGGCAGGTTCGTCACGGGGGCGGGATCGTCGACCGGCTTCACGGCGTGCATGAAGTACGCGTAAAGCGCGAGCACGTCGTCGTCGGCGAGGCCGCTGTACGACGTATACGGCATCGCCGGATACAGGCGTGCGCCGTCCGCGCGCACGCCTTCGCGCAGCGCTCGGGCGAACTGCGCCTCGGTGTAGTTGCCGATACCGGCCGTTTTCGACGGCGTGATGTTGCTCGAATAGATCTGCCCCATCGGCGACGCGATGCCGTAGCCGCCCGCGAACGGCTTGCCGCCGTCGAGCGCCGTATGGCAGGCCATGCAGTCCGCCGCGATCGCGAGCTGATGGCCTTTTTCGATCAGCGCCGCATCGGCTGAAGTCGGTGTCGTGCCGGCCGTTGCCTCCTGCGCGAACGCGGGCGTGCCGCCGCCGCCGCCGAACAGTCCGAGTGCGATGGCTGCGCCGTAGCCGGCGGCGCGCAGCGTGCGAAGTTGTCGTTGGATCGTGTGTTTCATCGCATCAACCCTTCGCGAGGCTGGCGGAAATCGAATCCGCGGCCTTCAGGCCAAGGGCCGCCATCGACAGCGTCGTGTTGACGACGGACGCCGACGGCATCGCGCCGCCGCCCGGCAGCCACAGGTTCGCATGGTCATGCGCGCGGCAGTCGCCGTCGACGACCGAGCTCTTCGGATCGGCGCCCATGATGGTGCCGCCCATGATGTGATTGTTCGCGTTCAGCGACGTCGTGATGTTGAACTCGACGGCGTCGAACAGGCTGCCGATATGCGTGAGCTGCTTGCATGCCGCGTCGTAGCCGCGTCGCACATAGTCGCCGACGTCGTAGTGGATGTCGGGGCACGCGAGGCCGAGCGGATCGACGCGCGTCTTGCTGAGCGTCAGGCGGTTGTTCGGATCGGGCAGCGGCTCCAGGCTGATCGACAGGTCGACGCCGTAGATCGCGCGGCGCCGGATTTCCTCGTCGAGCGCCTTGCCTACCAGGCCGAGTTTCAGCGCCTGCTGCGTGGCCGGCCCGACGCGCGAGATGTTGTTCAGGATCATCTTGTTCGCCGAATATTGCCCGCGGAAATCGCCGTCGCGCGGGCCGACGATGCAGCTGCTCTGCGCGGGGCCGCGGCCGAGCCACATCGGCTCGTTCGCGAGGAACGTGCAGTGGAAGCCCGAGTGATCCATCATGTTGCGGCCGACCTGGTCCGAGCCGTTCGCGATGCCGTGCGGATTGCGCTCGTTCGCGGCGAGCAGCAGCAGGCGCGGCGTCTCGATGCCGTTGCACGCGAGCACGAACATCTTGCCGCTCGCCTTGTGCGACTTGTGCGACGTGTCGTACCAGTGCACGGCCGTCACGCGATTGTTCGCATCGGTGTCGATCTTGTAGACGACCGATTCGGCGAGCACCTTCGCGCCCTTGCGCTCCGCGCGCTCGATGTGATGGATGCCGTTGTACATCGCGCCGATCGGGCAGATCGGCTGGCAGTTGTTGTTGCCGCAACAGACCGGGCGGCCGTGCCACGGCCGCGTGCTGCGCGCCTGCGGAATCGGGATCGATTGGTAGCCATGCGCGTTGACGACTTCGGCGAAGCGCCGGTCGCCATGGCCCCACGGCACCATGTCCATCGGATACGGGCGGCTGCGCTGCGACGGCGACTGCATGGCCGGATCGCTCGGCCCGGCGACGCCCATCTGCTCTTCCGCGCGGCAATAGTACGGCTCGAGCTCGTCATAGGAGATCGGCCAGTCGCGGCCGACGCCATACGTCGACTTCATCCGGAAATCGACCGGCAGGTGGCGCCAGCTCGACGCGGCCCAGTGCCACGTCGTGCCGCCGACCGTGCGCAGATAACCCTGCTGGAAACTCTGGCCGTCGCGGCCGCTCAGGCCGACGTAGTTGTTCTTCGGAAAATACAGCGGGGCCGGCGCGTTCGGCGCCTGCGGGTAGAGCCCCTGGAAGTCGGAGCCCACGCGATTGTCGAAGGGCATGTTGCGCCAGTTCTCGACCGCCTGCGCGCGTTCGATGCGCAGGCCGGATTCGATGATCAGCACCGAATGGCCCTGGCTGACGAGTTGATCGGCGATCAGGCCGCCCACCACGCCGGAGCCCACGATCACGACGTCGGCCGACACGTCGCCGTTCGATTCAAAGACAGGAGTTCTCATGGGATTCAGGCGTGCTTTTGCGGGAGCGGGGCGGTTGCTGGCGCAACCGTTTTGCGGGGCGGCGCGACATCGGCCGGCGGCGGTTCGGCGGTCCACCACAGCGGGCCGTTCGAACAATAGGTCGGTGCGCTCATCCCGTCCTGGACGGTGTCGTACATCAGCGCATCGGCATAGGCGACCATGACGGCCTTCTGGCCATGTCCGACGGTGCCTGTGTACCACGCGGCGACGATCGCGAGCGCCGTGTCATGCAGACCGGCGCTGTCGGCATCGGCCAGCAGTTGCGTGGGTGTCTGGCCGGCGCGGACGCGTTGCGCCAGCGCGGTCGCACGCGCGGCAAAACCGGCATCCGTGCGACTGAAGGCGGCGACCAGGCGCGAGGCCGTCGTCAGGTCGAGATTCGCATGGCCTGTCAGCGCTTTCGACAGTGCGAGAAAGGTTTTGCCGTCGAGCGACGGCTGCTGCGCGAAGGCGGATCCGGGGGCGGCGGTCAACAGCCCGACTTGCGTCAGTGCCGCCGCCATCACTTTCAGCGCCGTTCTCCGGGTAACGCCGGCGCGTGCAGCGACGCGCCTTTCATGATCGTGTGGGGCCATGTCGTTTTCGTCTTTTTGCGAGAGATATTTTCTTTCTTCGAAGATTCCGCGAGGGGAGTCGCTCCCGGTCGCAACGACCGGAATGTCTTCCTTCACAGCATTGCGTCACGCATCCGAACACACCGGCAAACGATCATGACCGGCTGAACGGAGAATGCCACATGCCGTGAGAATCGGCTTTTTATCTGTTAAGGCGGGGCATAATCCGGGCATGCGAAAATGGAACCGGTTCCATTTTCGCATCCAATGCTCCGTTCAAATTTTTATCGGGCGGGGAGGAGTGTAGCGATATTGCCCGGATCGCGTATTTTCGCGATGGGATCGGGCGCCGAATGCCGGCCGACGCACGGTTAATCCGCCGGGCCGCAACCGGCCTCGGATATGCGAGAGTCGGCTGTAATTAAATTGTCATGATTGGATTATTCTTTTGAAGGAATAATCGTTTCGTCGAGAATCTGCCTGTTGCGTGCGATTTACTTGATTGCCGCCGCACCGGCAGCCGCGATCACGCTGTCCTGCACGCCCGCGCCGCCGCTGGTGCCGATCGCGCCGATCAATTGCCCGCTGATCACGATCGGAATGCCGCCTTCGCCGGCGAGAATACCCGGAATGCTGAGGTTGCCGGTCGCGCCGCCGTTGTTGATCGCGTTCTGCATATCCTTGGTCGGCCTGCGGAAACGTACCGACGCGCGCGCCTTGGCTTCGGCGATCTCGACGGACGCGAGTTGCGTGCCGTCCATTTTGTCGCACGAAATCAGATTGCCGCCGCTATCGACGATGACGACCGCGTATTTCCAGTTTCGGTGCCGCGCTTCGGCTTCGGCCGCAGCAATGACGGTCCGTGCCTGCGCGAGCGTAATGGGCGGGCCATACGGAATGTCGTACGGGAGTCGTTCGGGAACCGGCGCCGGCGCGGTCGATTGGGCGTGTGCATGAGCCGCGAAAATGGCGGCGGCCGCGATGAGGATTCGGGATTTCTTTGCAAGCATACGTCGCTGATACGGTTGGGCCTGGTTGATTGCAGGCGTCGGTCGGTGGCGAGTGCGGGGCGCTTCCGCAATTGAACGGCTGCCGGGTTCGATGGCCGGCACTCGCGACGGTCGCGAGCGAAATATATTGCATTCCCGGCCGGTTTGCAGCGAAGCGAGATGGACGGCGGTATCAATACTTGCCGCGCCCGGTCACGTCATCGCGTGCATGACGGGACGTGGCCGATCGTCGTCGACAACGACGAAGCGGCCGTTCAGGCGCTCGCCGGCCGGCGAAGCCGACCCTGCCGATATCGGCCTGACACCCGCCGCACGGGATGTGAGCGGCCGGTTTGGTTCGCGCGGCTCGCGATCGAACGCGTCGAAGTCCGTGCGGGATCTTCACCCTCGGCATTGCATGCCGGGAAAATCATTCGGATAACAGATGATCTGACCAGGCGCGTCACGCATCGGCCGTCTCGGAAACCGCGATGTCAATGCATGCCGCAAGCACCATCGCGGCGGCATTGCCGGGCGCCGAGCCGAGCAATTGGGGTGCGTAGACGCTGTCGCCGGCCAGGATTGGCCGCCCCGACAGCGCGCAGACGCCGCGCTTGCGCGTCGTGAACAGTCGCCACTTCTGATAGCCGTAATGGCCGGTGCACGCATCGCACCACGAAATCATCACGGTGTCGGCCGTGGGCCGTTCGAGCACGCTGATGGTCGGCTTGTTCGTCGGATCCCACGACGGTAACCGGTCGCGCGTGACGCTGCGCCGTCGCGGGCCGCCCCACGAGACGGGGGGCATGTCGAAGCTGCCGATCGCGGCAACGGTCATGAGCCAGGGCGCTGCACTGTCGTTCATGTCTGCTTTCCTCGAAACGTTACGCGATGCCGCGACGCGTGGCATCACGACAGGCGGATGCGCGGCTGCACGCAGCCGTTGATCCGTTCGGCGATCCACAGCAAGGTCGCCTTGGAGAATCCGTGCAGCGCCTGCTGGTGCCGCCGGTACAGCATCAGGTGGCTGAATTGCGCGAAGCGCCCCTGGATGAAACCGCCGCGAAAGAACCCGAACTGCCCGAGCGTGCCGAACGCGTCGTAGTCGCTGATCGACACGAGCGCGCCGAAATCGTGAAACGCGAATGGCGGTATCGGTTTGCCGTCGAGCCACGCGGGCAGGTGCTTCGCGAGATGCTCGGCCTGCTGCGTCGCGACCTGCGCGGTCGGCGGCAGCGGCCGTGCCTGGGCGTCGGGCTGCAGGCTCGCGCAATCGCCGATCGCGAACACGTGCTCGTCGGCCGTGGCCTGCAGCGTGGGCCGCACCAGAACCTGGTTCGCGCGGTTCGTGTCGAGCCCGCCGAGCGCCTGCATGAAGTCGGGCGCCTTCACGCCGGCCGCCCACACCATCAGATCCGCTTCGGCAAACGAACCGTCGCCGTAGTGGAACCCGTTTGCGTCGGCTGCGGTCACGCGCGTCGATGTCAGCACATGAAAGCCGATCTGCTCGAGCCGCCGCTGCGCGGACGCGGAAATTTTCGGCGGAAACGCGGCCAGGATGCGCGGGCCGCTTTCGAGCAGCGTGAGCTGCAGCCGCTCGCGCACCGTCGCATCGCCATAGGCTTGCGCCACTTCGAGCAGGCGGCTCAGCTCCGCCGCCAGTTCCACGCCCGTCGCCCCCGCGCCGACGATCGCGACGCGAAACGGCTCGTCGCGCGCGATGCTGCGGAACACGCGCATCCGCAGTGCTTCGTTGAAGGTTTCGGCCTGCTGCTGGCTGTCGATGAAGTAGCAGTGCTCGAGCACGCCAGGCACGCCGAAATCGTTGGCCTGGCTGCCGAGCGCGAGGATCAGCACGTCGTATTCGATCTCGCGCGCGTCGATCACGCGTTCGCCGTCCTGCGAGCGAATTTCGCCGAGCTGCACGCGGCGGCGCGCGCGATCGAGGCCCGTCAGCTCTCCGGGTTGGTACGTGTAGCCGTGATCGCGTGCATGCGCGAGGAAGATGACCTGCTGTTGCTGCACGTCGCGCGTGCCGGCCGCGATCGTGTGCAGCATCGGCTTCCATACGTGAGTCGGGCTGCGGTCGACGACGGTGACCTGTGCGCGCCCCGCGCGGCCGAGACGTTCGCCCAGACGGGTCGCCAGCTGCAATCCGGCGATGCCGCCGCCCACGATCACGATGCGAGTAGGGGTTGTCATGAATAAATCATCAAGTGATGAATAATGTATGATCGTAGCGCCTCTCGACTTCGCGTGTCAACGGAGCGTGGCAGGCAGCCCGGTGGCAAGCATGCGAAACCGGGGCCCGAACATGGGCATTCGATTCAATCAACGGGAGCAGGAAAACGTGGCTGAAGTCACTGAGCGCGCGCCATCGAAGCGGCGTACGCGCGGGCGGCCGCTGGCGGATGCGTCCGTCGGTCCGGACGTGATATTGCGCGCCGCGCGCCGCACGTTCGCGAAGCGCGGCTACGATGCGACGAGCGTGCGCGAAGTCGCGCGCGAGCTGGGCATCGACGCGGCGCTGATCGCCCATCATTTCGGCACGAAGGAAACGTTGTGGCTGGCCGTCGTCGAGCAGATCGCCGATCTGGCCGGACCGATGTTCGACGCGTTGCGCGCGCTGCGCACGTCGTCATTGCCGCATCGCGAGCGCGTGCGGCGCGCGATCGAGCTGTGCGTCGATCACGAATTCGAGGAGCCGGACATCGGCATGTTCTTCTCGACGGCGGCGACCGAGGAGGGCGGTCGGCTCGATTGCCTGCAACAGCGGATCGTGCGCCCGTATCACGACGCGATGTTTCCGCTGCTGGCGGACGCGGTCGAGGCCGGCGAGATCCGTCCGGTCGATCCGAACGTGCTGTTCTTCATGATCGCGAGCGCGGTCGGCATGACGGTGTCGTACAGCCACATGATGCTGGAGTTCACGTCGCTGCCCACGCGGCGGGATGCGTTCCGCCAGGCCGTGCTCGACGTCGCGCTCGGCATCCTGCGCGTCTGAGCGCCGCGCGCGTCGCGCGCGCAGTCATGTCGCCGCGACGAGCCCCAGGGTGTCGACCGCCTGCCGCGGTGAACGGCGGCGGGCGGGGTGACAGCGAAGGCCGGCGCGGCGCCGGCCGCCTGAGTCAGTCGATTTCGGGCGGCGTATCGCCGAGCCAGCGCCGCGCGCCGGGCCCGTTGCGGCCCGCGCGGTCCTCGGGATTGGTCAGCTTGCAGCGTTTCAGCGACAGGCAGCCGCACCCGATACATTCGTCGAGATTGATGTAGAGCCGCTGCAGTTCCTCGATCCGGCTCGCGACACGCTGCTTCCAGCCGCGCGACAGCCGCTGCCAGTCCTTGTTGGTCGGCGCGGCGTCTTCCGGCAGGCTCACGAGCTGTTCGGCGATTTCGTCGAGCGAATAGCCGATCTTCTGCGCGAACACGATGAACGCGATCAGCCGCAGCACCGCGCGAGAATAGTGGCGATGGCTCGAACCGTTGCGATGCGACTTGATGAGCCCGCGCGTCTCGTAGAAGCGCAGCGTCGACGCCGGTACGCCGCTGCGCGCGGCCACTTCGCGGATCGACATCAGCGGCCATTTCGGTGTTTCGTCGATACCCATGACGCCCTCCGGGAAAGCTTGACTTGAAGTTAACTTCAACTTTTATGCTACGCGGCAGTTTAACCCGTCGCGAGGCACCATGCTCTCCTTATCCCTACGCAGGACGTCGCCTTTGGGCGCGGCCTGCGCCCTGCTGCTGGCGTTGTCGGGCTGTCACGACGGCAAAGACGCATCGTCGGCCCAGCCCCTTCCCGAAGTTGGGGTGACCACCGTCGCTCCGCGCACGATCCGCCTCGCGGACGAATTCAACGGACGTGTCGAAGCCGTCGACGCGGTCGAATTGCGGCCGCGCGTGAGCGGCTACCTGCAACGCGTCGCGTACAAGGAGGGCGACCTCGTGGCGCAGGGTGCCGTGCTGTTCGAGATCGACCCGCGTCCGTACCGGATCGCGCTCGACCGCGCGAACGCGCAGCAGCAGCGCGCACGCGCGGCCGCGAGCCTCGCGAACGTGCAGCTCAAGCGCGTGCAGACGCTGATCGATGCGCATGCAACATCGCAGGAAGAACTCGACAACGCGCGCGCGACCGCCGAGCAGGCGCACGCGGACTTGCAGGCGGCCGATGCGGCCGTCGCCGATGCGAAGCTCAATCTCGGTTTCACCGAAGTGCGCGCACCGATCGCGGGCCGTGTCGGCCGCGCGATCGCAACGGCGGGCAATCTCGCGCGTGCGGACGACACGCTGCTGACCACCGTCGTGTCTCAGGATCCGGTCTACGTGTATTTCGACTGCGACGAGCAGAGCTATCTGCGCTACAACGCGCGGCGTGCCGATCCGAAGCATCGCGCGATCGGCGCCGATCCGGTGCGCGTGGGCCTTGCGAACGAGACGGGCTTTCCGCACGCGGGCACCGTGGACTTCCTCGACAACCGGCTCGATCCGCAAACCGGCACGATCCGCGCGCGCGTGCGGCTGTCGAATGCGGACCATACGTTCACGCCGGGCCTCTATGCGCGCGTGCAGCTCGTCAGCGGCCGTGACCAGGATGCGCTGCTCGTCGACGACAAGGCCGTGCTCACCGACCAGGATCGCAAGTACGTGTATGTGATCGGCGCCGGAGACAAGGCGCTGCGCCGCGACGTGACGGTCGGACGCGAGCTCGACGGCGAACGGATCGTCGAGAAGGGGTTGCGGTCGGGCGACCGCGTGGTCGTCGATGGCGTGCAGCGGATCTACTATCCGGGCGCGCAGGTGAAGCCGAAGGCGCTACCCGCGCGTGCGGATGCGGGCGCCGGCGCTGGCCCGGGCAGCGGCACCCAGGCCGTCGCCAACGCGGACGCCGGCGCGCCGGCCGCGCAGTAAAGGGAGACCGACGATGGATTTCTCCCGATTCTTCATCGACCGTCCGATCTTCGCGGTCGTGCTGTCGATCGTGATCTTCGCGATCGGCCTGATCTCGATCCCGATGCTGCCCGCCGGCGAATATCCGGAAGTCGTGCCGCCGAGCGTCGTCGTGCGTGCGACGTATCCGGGCGCGAACCCCAAGGAAATCGCCGAGTCGGTCGCCGAACCGCTGGAAGAGGCGATCAACGGCGTCGAAGGGATCATGTACATGAAGTCGGTCGCGGGCTCGGACGGCAGCCTGCAGGTAGTCGTCACGTTCCTGCCGGGCGTCGATCCCGACACGGCCGCGGTGCGCGTGCAGAACCGCGTGAGCCAGGCGCTGTCGCGCCTGCCCGACGAGGTGCGCCAGTACGGCGTGACCACGCAGAAGCAGTCGCCGACGCCGCTGATGTACGTGAGCCTCTATTCGCCGGACAACAGCCGCGATTCGCTGTATCTGCGCAACTACCTGACGCTGCATGTGAAGGACGAGCTGTCGCGCCTGACCGGCATCGGCGACGTCGGCGTGTACGGCTCAGGCGACTACGCGATGCGGCTCTGGCTCGACCCGAACCGGCTCGCGTCGCGCGGGCTGACCGCGAGCGACGTGATCGCCGCCGTGCGCGAGCAGAACGTGCAGGTGTCGGCCGGCCAGCTCGGCGCGGAGCCGTCGCCGAAGAAAAACGACTTCCTGGTATCGATCAACGTGCGCGGCCGGCTGCGTACCGTGCAGGAGTTCGGCGACATCGTGCTGCGCAATGGTGACGACGGCCAGGTCGTGAAGCTGTCCGACGTCGCGCGGATCGAACTCGGCGCGGGCGACTACACGCTGCGTTCGTACTTCGACGACAAGCATTCGGCGGTGGTCGGCATCTTCCTGTCCCCGGGCGCGAACGCGCTCGACGTCGCGAAGGCCGTGTATGCGAAGCTCGACGCGTTGTCGAAACGATTTCCGCCGGGCGTCGCGTATCGGCCGGTGTGGGATCCGACTGTGTTCGTGCGCGAGTCGATCCGCGCGGTGCAGCACACGCTGATCGAGGCCGTCGTGCTGGTCGTGCTCGTCGTGATCCTGTTCCTGCAGACCTGGCGCGCGTCGATCATTCCGCTCGTCGCGGTGCCGGTGTCGGTGGTCGGCACGTTCGCGTGGCTCTATCTGCTCGGCTATTCGATCAACACGCTGACGTTGTTCGGGCTCGTGCTGGCGATCGGGATCGTCGTCGACGATGCGATCGTCGTCGTCGAGAACGTCGAGCGCAACATCGCGCAGGGCCTGAGCCCGCGCGATGCCGCGCACCAGGCGATGCGCGAGGTGTCGGGGCCGATCGTCGCGATCGCGCTGGTGCTGTGCGCGGTGTTCGTGCCGATGGCGTTCATGTCCGGCGTCACCGGCCAGTTCTACAAGCAGTTCGCGGTGACGATCGCGATCTCGACGGTGATCTCGGCGATCAACTCGCTGACGCTGTCGCCCGCGCTCGCCGCGAAGCTGCTGCGCCCGCACGGGGCGCCGAAGGATGCGCTCACGCGTGGGCTCGACCGCGCGTTCGGCTGGCTGTTCCATCCGTTCAACCGGTTCTTCGAGCGCAGCTCGGAGCGTTATCACGGCGTCGTCGCGCGCACGCTGAAGCGGCGCGGCGCGGTGTTCGTCGTCTATGCGGCCTTGCTCGCGGCCACCGCGCTGCTGTTCAACGCGGTGCCGGGCGGCTTCATCCCCGTGCAGGACAAGTTGTACCTGTTCGCCGGCGCGAAGCTGCCGGAAGGCGCATCGCTTGCGCGCACCAGCGCGGTGACCGAGCAGATGACGAAGATCGCGCTCGGCACCGACGGCGTCGAGATGGTGCCGGCGTTTGCCGGGCTGAATGCGCTACAGGGCGTGAACACGCCGAACATCACGAACTCGTACGTGATCCTGAAGCCGTTCGACCAGCGCCACCGCAGCGCGGCGCAGATCAACGCGGACCTGAACGCACGCTTCGCGGCGATCGGCGGCGGCATCACCTATGCGCTGATGCCGCCGCCGATCCAGGGCCTCGGCAACGGCTCCGGCTACTCGCTGTATCTCGAGGATCGCGGCGGGCTCGGCTACGGTGAGCTGCAGAACGCGTTGACCGCATTCCAGGCGGCGGTCGCGAAGACGCCCGGGATGAGCTATCCCGTCAGCTCGTACCAGGCGAACATTCCGCAGCTCGAGGTGAAGGTCGACCGGCTGAAGGCGAAGGCGCAGGGCGTCGCGCTGACCGACCTGTTCAACACGCTGCAGGTCTATCTCGGCTCGATGTACGTGAACGACTTCAACGCATTCGGGCGCGTGTACCGCGTGATGGCGCAAGCCGACGCCGGGCACCGGCAGACCGCCGCCGACATCGCGAACCTGCGCACGCGCAACGCAAAGGGCGAGATGGTGCCGATCGGCTCGATGGTGACGGTCGCGCCCGCGTACGGGCCGGATCCGGTCGTGCGCTACAACGGCTATCCGGCCGCCGACCTGATTGGCGATGCGGACCCGAAGGCGATGTCGTCGTCGCAGACGATCGCGAAGCTGCAGCAGATCGCGAAGGACGTGCTGCCGCCGGGCATCACGCTCGAATGGACCGACCTCAGCTACCAGCAGGTCACGCAGAGCAACGCGGCGATCGTCGTGTTCCCGCTCGCGGTGATGCTGGTGTTCCTCGTGCTCGCATCTCTGTACGAGAGCTGGACGCTACCGCTCGCGGTGATCCTGATCGTGCCGGTGTGCATGTGCGCGGCGCTGTTCGGCGTATGGCTGTCGGGTGGCGACAACAATGTGTTCGTGCAGGTCGGTCTGGTCGTGCTGATGGGGCTCGCGTGCAAGAACGCGATCCTGATCGTCGAATTCGCGCGCGAGCTCGAAATCCAGGGCAAGGGCGCGATCGAAGCGGCGCTCGAAGCGTGCCGGCTGCGGTTGCGCCCGATCGTGATGACGTCGGTCGCGTTCATTGCCGGTTCGGTGCCGCTGCTGATCGGCAGCGGCGCGGGCAGCGAAGTGCGTGCCGCAACGGGTGTCACCGTGTTCGCGGGGATGCTCGGCGTCACGCTGTTCGGACTGTTTCTCACGCCTGTGTTCTATGTGGCGATTCGCAAGCTCGCGGGCGGCACGCCGGCCGTCTGGCGCGAGCAGCACGGCACCCTCGAAGGAGAAAACCGATGAGCGCCGCTTTCCGTCTTTCCGTACTCGCGATGTCGGTGACGCTCGCCGCCTGCGCGGTCGGCCCCGATTTCAAACGACCCGACACGGCGACCGGGGCGCGCTTCGCGCGTGACGCGCATCCGGCCACGCAGGATGCGTCGCCGCCCGACGCGTCGGCCGCTGCCGACGCCGCATTCTGGCGCGGTTTCGGCGATCCGGCGCTCACGCGGTTGATCGATGCGGCGCTCGCGGCGAACCAGGATCTGCAAGTCGCGGTGTCGCGCTACGACGCCTCGAACGCGCTGCTGTCGCAGGCGACGTTCGATCGCTATCCGACGCTCACCGCGAGCGGACAGATCGGCCACCAGCTGATGAGCAAGGATCAGGCGTTCGGCGCGCCGCGCAGCCAGCGCGATACGCCGGTCTCGAGCGTCGGGATCAACGCCGCATGGGAGCTGGACCTGTTCGGGCGCGTGCGCCGCTCGATCGAGTCGCAACACGCGGAAACGGCGGCCAGCGCGGCCGACGTGCGCGCGGTGCGCGTTGCGATCGCGGGCGAGGTCGCGAGCACCTATGTCGATCTGCGCGGTTCGCAGGAGCGGCTGCGGATCGCGCGCGAGAACGCCGACAACCAGAAGCAGACGCTCGCGCTGATCAACGCGCGCGTCGGCGCGGGCCGCGGTTCCGAACTCGATGCGGCACGTGCGCGTGCGCAGTACGAGTCGACGACGTCGCGGATCGCCGTGTACGAAGCGGCGATCGGCGTCGACGAGCATCGGCTCGCGGTGCTGACCGGGCAGACGCCGGACGCGCTGATCGGCCGGTTCGACGTGCCGAAGGGCACGACGGTGCCGTTGCCGGCGCTCGCTGCCGACATCGATCCGGGCACGCCGGGCGATCTGCTGCGCCGGCGCCCGGATGTGGCTGCGGCCGAAGCGCGGCTGCATGCGGCGACCGCGCGGGTCGGCGTCGCGACGGCCGACCTGTTTCCGCGCTTCACGCTGTCGGGGTTGCTCGGCAGCGCGACGAGCAGTTACGGGTTTTTCCGCGCGGGCAGCGACACGAACCTGATCGCGCTCGGCATCGACTGGTCGTTCCTCGACGTCGGTCGCGTGCGCGCGCGGATCGCCGCGAGCGACGCGGAAGCGGCCGGCCAGCTCGCGCAGTATCGGCAGACCGTGCTCGGCGCGCTGGAGGAAACCGAGAACGCGCTGCTGCGCGTTGCGCGCACGCGCGACGAGACCGCGCATCTGGTGCGTGCCGCGGACGACAGCGCACGCGCGGCGCAGCTCGCGCAGACACGTTTCTCGGCCGGCGCGATCGACTACTACGAAGTGCTCGACGCGCAGCGGACGTTGCTGCAGGCGCAGGACGCGGCCGCCGACGGGCAGATGCGCAGCGCGGCGTCGACGGTCGCGCTGTACAAGGCGCTCGCGGGCGGCTGGCCGGCAGGAACGGTGCGGCCGGTACCCGGGCCGCTTGCGCAGTCACGGCCGTAACGCGGCCCGACGCTCACGAAGCTTGCGACGTGCGCGCACGCGCTTACACCGTTGCCGGATCGACCTTGTCGATGTCGATCCCGTAACGCCGGATCGCCTCGCCAACCTGCGCGCGCGCAATCATGCCGTCGTCGGCGAGCGCCTTCAGCGCCGCGATCACGATGAAGTGCCGGTCGACCTCGAAGAACGTACGCAGTGCTTCGCGCGTATCCGAGCGGCCGAAGCCGTCGGTACCAAGCGACACGAAGCGCCGGCCGTCGACGAAGCCGCGGATCTGGTCGCCGACGATCTTCATATAGTCGGTCGTGACGACCACGGGCCCGGTGCGGCCGTCGAGGCATTGCTGGACGTGGGGCACGCGCGCCGGCGCGTCCGGATGCAGCAGGTTCCAGCGCTCCGCGGCGAGCCCGTCGCGACGCAGCTCGGTCAGGCTCGTCGCGCTCCACACATCGCTCGTCACGCCGAAGTCCTGCGCAAGCAGGTCGCTCGCCGCGATCACCTCGCGCAGGATCGAGCCGCTGCCCATCAACTGCACATGCGGCGTATCCGTACGCGCCGCGCCGTCCCGCAGCAGATAGAGACCCTTGAGGATGCCGGCTTCCGCGCCGTCGGGCAGCGCCGGATGCGGGTAGTTCTCGTTGAGCAGCGTGATGTAGTAGTACACATCTTCCTGCTCCGCATACATCCGTCGCAGCCCGTCGCGCACGATCACCGCGAGTTCGTACGCGTAGGTCGGGTCGTACGACACGCAGTTCGGAATCACCGACGACAGCACGTGGCTGTGCCCGTCGTCGTGCTGCAGCCCTTCGCCCATCAGCGTCGTGCGTCCCGACGTCGCGCCGAGCAGGAAGCCGCGCGTGCGCGCGTCGCCGGCCGCCCACGCAAGATCGCCGACCCGCTGCAGCCCGAACATCGAATAGAAGATGTAGAACGGGATCGTCGGCAGCCCGTGGTTGCTGTACGCGGTGCCGGCCGCGATCCACGACGCGATCGCGCCAGACTCGTTGATGCCTTCCTGCAGGATCTGCCCGTCCTTCGCCTCCTTGTAATAGCTGAGCTGGCCGGCGTCCTGCGGCGTATAGAGCTGGCCGAGGTGCGAATGGATGCCGATCTGGCGGAACAGGCCTTCCATCCCGAACGTGCGCGATTCGTCCGGCACGATCGGTACGACGAGCTTGCCGAAATTCGGGGTCTTCAGCAGCGTGCCGAGGATCCGCACGAAGGCCATCGTCGTCGACAGCCCGCGCTCGCCGCTGTCCTTGAGCTGGCCGTCGAACGCGGCGAGCGGCGGCACCGGCAGCGGTGCGACGTCGCTGAAGCGGGCCGGCACGTGGCCGCCGAGCGCCGCGCGGCGTTCCGCGAAATAGCGTGCTTCGGCGCTGCCCGGTTCCGGCTTCAGGTAGGGCAGTTCGTCGAGCTGCGCGTCGCTGACCGGCAGCGCGAAACGGTCGCGGAATGCCCGCACGGCATCGGCGCTCATCTTTTTCAGCTGATGGTTCAGGTTCTGGCCTTCGCCGGCTTCGCCCATGCCGAAACCCTTGACCGTCTTCGCGAGCACGACGGTCGGCCGTCCATCCGCGCGCATCGCTTGCGCATAGGCCGCATGCACCTTCTCCGGATCGTGGCCGCCGCGTGCCAGTTTCCAGATGTCGTCGTCGGACAGGTCGGCGACGAGTTCGAGCAGTTCGGGATACTTGCCGAAGAAGTGCTCGCGCACGTATGCGCCGCTCTGCGACTTGAAGGTCTGGTAGTCGCCGTCGACGCATTCCATCATCCGCTGGCGCAGCAGGCCGGTCGTGTCGCGTTCGAGCAGCCGGTCCCAGCCGCTGCCCCAGATCACCTTGACGACGTTCCAGCCGGCCGCGCGGAACGTGCCTTCGAGTTCCTGGATGACCTTGCCGTTGCCGCGCACCGGACCGTCGAGGCGCTGCAGGTTGCAGTTCACGACGAAGATCAGGTTGTCGAGTCGCTCGCGTCCGGCGAGCGAAATCGCGGCGAGCGATTCGGGCTGGTCCATTTCGCCGTCGCCGAGAAACGCCCAGACCTTGCGGCCCTGATGCGCTTTCAGCCCGCGATATTCGAGGTAGCGCATGAAGCGCGCCTGATACGCGGCCGTGAGCGGGCCGAGCCCCATCGATACGGTCGGGAACTGCCAGAAATCGGGCATCAGGCGCGGATGCGGATAGGACGACAGACCGTCGCGTCCCGCTTCGCGGCCGGTCTCGCGGCGGAAGTTGTCGAGCTGCGCATCCGTGATACGGCCCTCGAGATACGCGCGGCCATAGATGCCGGGTGCCGAATGCCCCTGGATATAGATCATGTCGCCGTCGAACGTGTCGGTGCGGCCGCGGAAGAAATGATCGAAACCGACGTCGTACAGCACCGCGGCCGACTGGTAGGTCGCGATGTGGCCGCCGACGTTCGAATGCCGGCCGGCGCGCAGCACCATGACCATCGCGTTCCAGCGGATCATCGCGTTGAGCCGCCGCTCGAGCGCGAGATCGCCCGGGTAGGCCGGCTGCCGCGCGCGCGGCACGGTGTTCACATAGGCGGTCGTCACGCGGCCGTGCAGGTCGCCGTGGCGGGCCGCATCGAGATCGGCCAGCCGGTCGAGCAGGTAGTGCGCGCGCGGACGGCCTTCGAGCGCGATGACGGATTCAAGCGCATCGAGCCATTCACGGGTTTCCTGCGGATCGATGTCGGGTAGCGCGAGAGGTGCGGTCATGCAGTGTCTCCAGAAGCATCAGGCTACGCGGGGCGACGGTCGTGGCGCCGCCGCGGGCGACGGAAGGGCCGCCGATGGGCGACCGGATAGTTGCAATTGCAATCGTATCGAAGCCCATTGTATCGAGGTAAAATTTAATTGCAACTGCAATTCAACGAGAGGAACGACCTGACATGAGCGCACCCGAACCGGATCTGTGGTTCTCGTTTGTCCGCGCGCACCGCACGATGATTCGCGAGATCGAGCGGCGTCTCGCGGACGCGGACCTGCCCGCGTATGCGTGGTACGACGCGTTGTGGGGGCTGGAAAGCGGGCCCGACGGCACGCGTCGCATGCACGAACTGGCCGACGTGCTCGCGATCGAGCGCTACAACCTCACGCGGCTCGTCGACCGGCTCGAACAGGAAGGGCTCGTCACGCGCGCCCGCTCGGCCGACGACGGCCGCGCGGCGTTCGCGAGCATCACCGACAAGGGCCGCACGCTGCGAAAGAAGATGTGGAAGGTGTACCAGTCGACGGTCGCGGAGCTTTTTCTCGACCAGTTCGGCGCGAAAGAGCAGGCGACGATGGCCGCCGCGCTCGATCGTGCGACGGCCGCAGCGCGCGACGCGGCGGCCGGCGCGAAGTAGCGGCCGCTGTCGCGCGTTTCAGCCGCGCGCATACCGCTGCATTGCCCGTGCGGCCCAGTCGGCCGGCACGCGGCCGTCGTCGGCCAGCATGCGGATCGCGACCGCGGCGATCCAGTGCGCATCCGGCGCTCGCGTGCCGGAGCCTGCCAGATCCGCGCCGAGCGCCGTGAAGCGGGCGGGGACGAACGCGCCGATCTGCGCGGCGACGTGTCGTGCATAGCCCGTGACCGCGAGCACGGGCGTGCTGTCCTCGCCAAGGCACGCGCCGACGTGCGCGATGCGCGGCGCGGCGAGCGGATGCAGCAGGTTCCAGCGTTCGGCGGCGCGCGCATCGCGCGCAAGCCGCGTGTAGCTCGGACAGCTCCAGATCGTCGAATCGATGCGCCATTCGTCATGCAGCAGGTCGGCGGCTTCCATCACCTGCGCGAGCCTGCTGCCCGCGCCGCACAGACGAATCTTTGCGGCGGAGCCGGCCACCGCGCGCCGGCCGGCCCGCACCATGCCGTTGAACGCGTCGCGGGCCGCCGTGGCGGAAAGCGGCCGCACGCCGGGCATGCAGCCGTCGTGGCTCGCGAGATAACAAAATCCGGGCTGGCCGGCGACATAGAGCGCGCGCAACGCGCCGCGCAGGATCGCGAGCGCCTCGTCGCCCGACGCGGGATCGTATGGCGTGCACGCGGGGTTCGCGGCCAGCCAGTGCGGGACGTCGGGCATCACGCCCTTGGGCCATGACGAGCGGGACGTTTCCGCGTCGTTCACGAAGATTCCGCGGCCGACCGTTTCAGCCGCCGCCAGTCGCAGCCGGTCCGTCGCATGCGCTTGCAGCAGGTACAGCAGCGGTCGTTCGAACTGTTCGGCCGGGTCGAGAAAGCGCTGCGGCCACGCGCTGATGCGGCGAGGTGCGGCAACGTGTGCCGTCGCCGCGGGTACGTCGGGGCGGACGATCCATACGCGGCCCGCGGTCGCCGCGTCGCGTTCGAGGCAGTCGGCGGCCGCGTGGATCGCGTCGAGCGGGGTCATCGCGTCGCGCCGGGGCGAGAGCCGCCGCGTCGTCAACCGTTCGATGCAGGCTGCCGCGGCGCGGCGGGTGTCAGGCGTCCGCACGGGCGGACCGGATCGCGCAGTCTGCATGTCCCTCCTTCGAGTGCTGGCATGTTGCCGGGGTGTCGATTCCGGCATTGAATTGCAATTGCAGCGATTGTAGTTGCAACGATAGACGGATGACAAGGACCGACATGACATCGACGCACACACTCACGTTCCATACGGCCGACACGCCGAACGGGCACAAGATCGGCATCTACCTGGAGGAGGCCGGGCTGACGTCCGAGCTCGCGCACATGAACCTGTCCGCCGGCGAGCAGCGCAGCCGGGCGTTCCTCGCGATCAACCCGAACGGCAAGATCCCGGCCATCGTCGACCACGGCACTGGCCTGGCCGTGTTCGAATCCGGCGCGATCCTCGGCTATCTTTCGGCGAAAACGGGCTGCCTGCACCCGGAAACGCTGGCCGAGCGCACGGCGGTCCAGCGATGGCTGCATTTCCGGGTCGGCGGCCGTGTCCGCGCACTGACGTCGCATCGTCCGCGCCGCAACGACGGCGCGGGATCCGGCGGATGCCCTGCCGCAAAACATTGTTCTCCTTCGTCGTAAACGTCTCGAATGCGTGATATTTGCGCCGCCTGATCCGGTTTAGAGTGGCCGCGAATTGATGACGATGTGTCGTATGGCCGCAGTCGCGGGCCGTGCCGACGCACCAGAGGAGCTGGAGACAAATGAGTGAAGGCAGGATTACGCAAGTCGAATCGTTCGGTTTCGAGCGCATTCCCGATGTGTCGCGCTATGCGCGTCCGATCGATCTGTTCCGGCTGCTGTTCGGTGGCTGCAATACGTTTTCCACATCGGTGCTCGGCAGCTTTCCGGTGCTGGTCGGGCTGTCGTTCAAGGCCGGCGTCGCCGCGATCGTGCTCGGCGTCCTGGTCGGCACGTGCATCCTCGCGCCGATGAGCCTGTTCGGCCCGCGCAACGGCACGAGCGATCCGGTCTCGTCCGGCGCGCATTTCGGCATCCACGGCCGGATCGTCGGTTCGTTCCTCGCACTGCTGACGTCGATCGCGTTCTTCTCGCTCGCGGTGTGGAGCTCGGGCGACGCGCTCGTCGGCGGTGCGCACAACATGGTCGGCGTGCCGGTCAACGGCTTCACGCTCGGCGCTGCGTACATGGTGTTCGCGGTGCTGGTGCTGATCGTCTGCATCTACGGCTTCCGCTTCATGCTGTGGGTCAACAAGATCGCCGTGTGGGCCGCGAGCCTGTTGTTCGTCGCTGGCCTGTTTGCGTTCGCCGGGATGTTCGACGTGAACTACGCGGGCACGCTGAACCAGGGTAGCGCAGGCTTCTGGGCCGCGTTCGTCGGCGCGGTGCTGGTCGCGCTGAGCAACCCGGTGTCGTTCGCGTCGACGCTCGGCGACTGGGCGCGCTACATTCCGCAGCGCACGCCGAAGCGGCGCGTGATGGGTGCCGTGTTCGCCGCGCAGATCGCGACCTTCGTGCCGTTCTTCTTCGGCCTCGCGACCGCGACGATCATCGCGTCGAAGGCGCCCGCGTTCATCGCATCGAACGACTATGTCGGCGGGTTGCTCGCCGTGTCGCCGCGCTGGTTCCTGCTGCCGATGTGCCTGATCGCGATCATCGGCGGGATGTCGACCGGCACGACCGCGCTGTACGGCACGGGGCTCGACGTGTCGAGCATGTTCCCGCGCGTCCTGAACCGCGTGCGTGCGACGCTGCTGATCGGCACGATCGCTATCGCGTTCATCTTCGTTGGCCGCTTCTGGTTCAACCTCGTCGAAAGCGTCGCGACCTTCTCGACGCTGATCGACACGTTCAGCTGCCCGTGGATGGCGATCATGGTGATCGGCTACGTGACGCGCCGCGGCTTCTATCTCGCCGACGACCTGCAGGTGTTCAACCGCGGGCTGCGCGGCGGCCACTACTGGTTCACGCACGGCTGGAACCTGCGCGCGATGGGCGCATGGCTGCCGGCGGCGTTCGTCGGTCTGTCGTTCGTGAACCTGCCGGGGCAGTTCGTCGGGCCGCTCGGCAATCTCGCGGGCGGACTCGATCTCAGCGTGCCGGTATCGCTGGCGGTTGGCGGGCTGCTGTATTTCGTGCTGCTGACGCTGTATCCGGAGGCCGACGGCGTGTACGGCCCGCACGGGCGCTGCCTCGCGCGCGGCGGCAAGCAGGGCGCGCGCGGTGTCGGCGCACCGGCGATCCAGCCGAAGGGGTACTGAGCGCCGCATCGCGTGTCGCTTCGGAAGACACAATGCCGCCGCGCGGGTGAACCGCCGGCGGCATTGTCGTTTTTCGACACTTGATCAGCGATGCATATGACAGGCCGGCCCTGACTGATCATTTCTCCGGGCTGCAAACGAAAACGCCCACCAGGGCACGGGCGGGCGTGTGTCGACCGAGGTGCGAGTCAGTGGAACGTGCTGCCCGCGAGCATTCCGCCGTCGACGATGAATTCCGAACCCGTGCAATATGCGGATTCGTCGGATGCGAGGAACAGCACGAGGTTCGCCACTTCGTCCGGTTTGCCGATGCGCGCGATCGGCAGCCCGCCATAGATCGACGACGGGTCGAAATCCGCATATTCCGGCGGGCGCGCCATCACGGTGTCGATCCCGCCCGGGTGCACCGAGTTCACGCGGATCCCGTAGCGGCCGAACTCGAGCGCGGCGGCCTTGGTCATCCCGCGCACCGCGAACTTGCTCGACACGTATGCGCTGCCGCCCGCCACGCCCTCCATCCCGGCCGTCGACGACACGTTGACGATCGAGCCGCCGCCGGCGCCCTTCAGCGCGGCGAGCGCCGATTTCATGCCGAGCCAGCAGCCGACCTGGTTCACGTCGATCACCTTCCGGTAGTCGTCGAGCGAACACGATTCGATCGGCACGAGCTTCAGGATCGCCGCGTTGTTCACGAGGATGTCGAGCCGGCCGAAATGCGCGAGCGTCGCCTGCACGGCGGTGTGCCAGTCGTCTTCGTTCGTGACGTCGAGATGCTGGAACCTCGCGGCGTCGCCGAGTTCGACCGCGACGCGCCGGCCCGCGTCGTCGAGCACGTCGGCGATCACCACGCGTGCGCCTTCGGCGACGAACCGTCGCGCTTCCGCCTCGCCCTGGCCGCGTGCGCCACCCGTGATCAGGGCCACTTTGCCTTCGAGTCGTTTCATGGTGATTGCTCCTGTGAGTGAAGTGGGACGCGTGCGGGCCCGCTCATGCGGCGGCCGACGCGTCGATGATGCGGACCGGATCGGCGCCGTCCCATGCGCGCGCTTCGGCGATGCCGTGCGCGATCATGTCGCGCATCCCGGCGCCTTCGATCACTTCGACGCGCACGCCGGGATCGTCGGCATCGTCGAGATAGGCGACACGGGTGGCCGGGTTGGCGGCTTCGAACACGACACGCAGGCCGCGCGCCGTGAGCCGTGCCACCGCGGCATCGAGATCGTCGACCACCCATGCGACGTGATGCAGGCCCGCGAGCGGTTGCCCGTGCGCGTCGCGGTAGGGCGACGGCGCGTCGTTCGTCACATGGATCAGTTCGATCTGCAGGTCGCCGCGATACGCGAGCCCGACGTCCATCGTGACCGTCACCGGCTCGCCGAGATAGCGGCCTTCGAGGCGCACGTTGCGAAATACGGTCCACGGGCCCGCGTCGTGGCGGGCGCGCCAGCGCGCGATGCTGCGATCGAGATCGGCGACCACATAGCCGATCTGGTCGATGGGGCCGAGGACGGGGTCGTTCATGGTGTCTCCGTGACGAGGACGCGCGAGTGGGCGCCACGCCGCTCGAGGCGGATGGCGGCGCGTGATGAATGACGGCCATGATCGCAACAAAGCGGGCGTTTCGTGCCACCCAAACGGACTAGTATTACTGTGTCAATAAATTCATGCCGCTATAGGGACCTCTTCATCCGTGGCGTGAGGAGTGATGGACTGGGAAACGTCGTTCGAGGCGTATCTGGCACATTTGTGTGAAGCGCTTCGGCATAACGATCGCGAATCAGGATTGAAGGGCTGCTATTGCCAAGGGCTGATGCTGCCGATTCGGCGCAAGAGCGTCGAGCCGCTGGCGGCACATCTGGAACCGGAGCATGCGAGCGCGCGATACCAGTCGCTGCATCATTTCGTGGCGAAGTCGGAGTGGTCCGATACGGCATTGCTCGAGCAGGTGCGACGCTGGGTGCTGCCGCACATGCACCCGGCTGGCGGGTTGTACTGGATCATTGACGACAGGGGTTTCCCCAGGAAGGGTAGACATTCGGTCGGCGTGGCGCGGCAATACTGCGGTCAACTGGGCAAGCAGGACAACTGCCAAGTGGCGGTGAGTTTGTCGGTGGCGACGGAGGACGCGAGCCTGCCGGTGTCCTATCGACGATATCTGCCGCGTGAATGGAGTGACGACCCCACGCGACGACAGAACGCCGGCGTGCCCGAGAAAATCGAGTTTGCAACCAAACCGGAGATTGCGGCCGGGCAGTTGCGAGAAGCCCGGCAAAGCGGCGCGCCCGACGGTATCGTGTTGGCCGATGCGGGCTATGGAGACGACACCTCGTTTCGCGAGGCCGTCAGCGAGCTCGGGCTGCAATATGCGGTGGGCATTCGCTCGAACACACGCGTATGGGCGCCGGGCACGGCGCCTCTACCGCCCGAGTCCTCCGTGGGGAAGTCGGGTCGGCCGCGTGGCTTGTTACGGCGCGCGCCGGGACATGAGTCGATCGGAGTCAAGGGTCTGGCCTTGGTGCTCGATGGCTCGCGTTATCGCACGGTGATATGGCGCGAAGGTACGTGCGCCGCACTCAATTCGCGCTTTGCCGCCGTGCGCGTGCGTGCTTCACACCGCGATTACTGGCGCTCCACACTGTGCGATGAGGAATGGCTGCTGATCGAATGGCCCGAAGGTGATGCGGAGCCACTCAAATATTGGCTTTCGACTTTGCCCCCAGACACGCCGCTCGAACGTCTGGTTCATGTTGCCAAGATGCGCTGGCGTATCGCTGCATACATCGCCCGTCGGCTCCCGCGATGTCCGTATTGTTCAGTGTCCAATGCTAATTTATTGACACAGTAAGGCTAGCCGCGGCGGATCGGTGCGGTGACGAGGTGGCGTACCGGGCATCGTTGCGATGCCCGGTTACGCGCGAGAGGAAGAGGGAAAGGACGGGAGACGCGTCAGCGCGTCGTGAGCACGTCGCGCACGCAGTCGATGAATTGCGCGGCGGCCGGCGTCAGCGAACTGCCGCGCCGCTGGATCGCACACATCTGCAGCACCGGCATCGGATCGTCGAGCTCGACGGGCCGGATGCCCATGCGCTTGAATACTTCGTCCGCGAGCGGCTCGACGAAGAAGCCGACGTGGTCCATCTGGGCGACCAGCGCGAGCGCGGTCGAAATCGAATCGCCATGCACGACGCGCGACGGCACCGGCAGCCCGAACGCGCCGAACAGCCACTTGGTCGCCGACATCGGATCGTTGCCGTCGCCGGGCAGCACCCATTCAGCATCGAGAAAATCGCGCACGGCGCGCCGGTTGCGCAACGGGTGCTTGTTGCGCACGCCGAGCATCAGCCGCACGGGCGCGAGCGGTTCGCTGACGAAGTCGTCGTCAAGTGTCTGCGGGTCGACATGCATGATCGCGAAGTCGGTCTGCGCATCGCGCAGCCGGGCGAGCGTGCCGGGTAGCCCCGATTCGGTGACGTGCACTGTTACGCCGGGACGCCGCTCGCGCAGCAGCCGGTAGGCCGGTACGAACACCGTTTGCGCGAACGACGTGCTGACCGCGACGCGAACGTGCCCGAAATTGCCGTCGCGCAGTTGCACGATCTCGTCGCGGGCGCGCTGCATGTCGTCGAGCAGCAGCCGTGCGCGCGGCAGCAACGCCGCACCGTATTCGGTCAGCACGATGCCCTTGACGCTGCGCTCGACGAGCGGCGCGCCGATCTCGCGCTCCAGTTCGCGGATGATTTTCGTGACGGCCGGCGCCGACACGCCGAGCTGCCGCGCGGCTCCGCGGATGCTCATCTGCGCGGCCACGGCCACGAATGCATGCAGCTGGTTCGGTTTCATCGCATGCCCCATGGTGCTAACCAAATGGCAACGAGTGTAATGGATTGTTGTCTTTTCGGGCAACGCTCACCCGCCTAGAATGCGTCGCATATAACCAGTGCGATACCGCACCCAGAAGGAGACACCCGTCATGGAACCCCAACCGCAGGCCGGCGAGCAGACGCGCCGGACGATTCTCGCGACGACCGTCGGCAACGCGCTCGAGTACTACGATTTCACGGTCTATGGCTTTCTCGCGTTCATCATCGGCAAGCTGTTCTTTCCGTCGTTCGATCCGGCCGGCCAGTTGTTGCTGGCAGTCGGCACATTCGGGGCCGGATTCGTGATGCGTCCGCTCGGCGGCGTCGTGATCGGCGCGTATGCGGATCGCGCGGGGCGCAAGCCGGCGATGGTGCTGACCATCTTCCTGATGGCGCTCGGCTGCGGGTTGATCGCCGTGGCACCGACTTATGCGGCGATCGGCGTGGCCGCGCCGATCCTGATCGTCGTCGCGCGCTCGATCCAGGGGTTTTCCGCCGGCGGCGAATTCGGCGCATCGACGACCTTGCTCGTCGAGCATGCACGGCCGCGCACACGCGGCTACATGGCGAGCTGGCAGTTCGCGAGCCAGGGGCTCGGCGTGCTGATGGCCGCGCTGACGGTCGCGGTCCTGTCGTTCGCGCTGACGCCGGAAGCACTCGAACGCTGGGGCTGGCGTGTGCCGTTCGCGCTCGGGATGCTGATCGCGCCGGTGGGCGCGTACATCCGCCGCCGGCTCGAGGAAACCCACAGTGGCGAGCCCGCGCGGGCCGTGCCGGGTGGCGCGCGCCGCAGCGGCCGCGTCGCGACGCTGTGCCGCGACCACGGGCGCGCGGTCGTCGTCGCGATCATGGTCACGATGGGCGGCACGGGCGCATCGTATGTCGTCAGCTTCTATATGCCGACCTATGCGATCCGCGAACTCGGGATGAGCCCGGCCATCGCGCTGTCGGCCGCGGCGCTCACGGGGGCGCTGGCGCTCGTCAGCGCGCCGTTCGTCGGGCGCTGGTCGGACCGCGTTGGCCGCAAGCCGCTGATCGTCGGCGGCCGGATCGCGCTCATGCTGCTGATCTACCCGGCGTTCGCTTGGCTGAAGGCGTCGCCGACGCCGGGCGTGCTGTTCACGGTGGTCGGCCTGCTGACGGCCGTGCTCGCGATCCAGGCCGTGCCGAGCATCACGATCCTGCCGGAGATGTTTCCCGAGTCGGTGCGTGCAACGGGCATGTCGCTCGTGTACAGCGTCGGCGTCGCGGTCTTCGGCGGCTTTGCGCCGTTCATCAGCACGTGGCTCGTCCACGCGAGCGGCAACAAGGTCGCGCCGGCCTGGTACCTGATCATCGTCGCGCTCGTGTCGATGGCCGGCCTGCCGTATCTGCGCGACCGCACCGGTGAAGCGATCGACGCTCCCGCCGTATCCGGCGTTTCCTCCTACTCGAAGGTCTGACCCGCACCATGGAACGTACCCCTGTCACCCGCCATTTCTCCGGCTCCTATGCCGAAGCCCGCCGCAAGTTTCTCGATGCAGCCGTGCACCGGCACGCGACGCTGGAGTCGTTCGTGCTGCCCGACCTGCGCGGTGCGCTCGGCGAAACGCTGGCGATCGACGTTGCAGGCATCGGCGTTGCCGACGCCGAGCGGCTGCTGATCCTCAGTTCGGGCACGCACGGGCCGGAGGGCTTTTGCGGCTCCGGCTGCCAGATCGCCGCGCTGTTCGACGACGACCTGATGGCCCGGCTCGCGCGTGCCGGTGTCGGGCTGCTGCTGATTCATGCGGTCAATCCGTATGGTTTCTCGTACCTGCAGCGCACCAACCAGGACAACGTCGACCTGAACCGCAACCACATCGATTTCAGCGGGGCGTTGCCGGCCAACGACGCCTATCCGGAGGTCGACCGCCTCGTGTTGACGAGCACTTGGCCGCCGTCGCCGGACGACGAGCAGGCGCTCGCCGACTATATCGCCCGCAACGGGATGCTCGCGTATCACAGCGCGCTGAGCAGCGGCCAGTACGCGACGCCGGACGGGATGTTCTTCGGCGGCCGCGAGCCGACGTGGAACAACCGCACGATGCGAACGATTCTGCGCGAGCGCGCCGCGCATGCGACGACGATCGCATGGATCGATGCGCATACGGGGCTCGGGCCGCGCGGCCATGGCGAGAAGATCTACGCAGGGCGCAACGTCGCCGCCGAACTGGCGCGCGCACGCACGTGGTGGGGCGCGGACGTCGTCGCGCCGTTCGACGGCGAATCCGAATCGCCGGGCGTGTCGGGCCCCGTCGCGTCGATCGTGCACGATGAGTGCCCGCACGCGAACGTCGGCCTGATGGCGCTCGAATTCGGCACGTTGCCGTTCGACGAGGTGATTTACCGGCTGCGGGCGTCGCACTGGCTGCTCCGCCATCCGGATGCGCCGGCCGAGCTGCGCCGTCAGATTCTGCAGCGGATTCGCGACGCGTTCTATGGTGACGACGACGCATGGAAGGGCGCGATCTGGGGGCAGACCCGCACGGCGCTGTTGCAGGCGCTGATGGGGCTGGCCGCGGCATAAGCGTGGCAGGGCAGACGGCAGGACGCCGTCTGCCGATGGAAGGGCAGGCAGGGCGATTGCGTCGATCCGATCGCTCGGGCGATGGCGGAATCGTTCGTCAGCATCAATTAACCCGGCAGTACCCAAAAAATAAAATGAATATTAAGGAGATCTTATGAAATTAATAGGCATCATCGCGGCAGGCGTGGCGGCTTCGTTCGCCAGCGCCGCGCATGCGCAGAATTCCGTCACGCTGTATGGCACCCTCGACAACGGCGTGAACTACGTCAGCAACATGGGCGGCGGCAAGGCGTTCCAGGCCGTTTCGGGCACGCTGTATGGCAACCGCATCGGCTTCAAGGGCAGCGAGGATCTCGGCGGCGGGATGCAGGCGATCTTCACGCTGGAGAACGGCTACGACGCGAACACGGGGCGGCTCGGGCAGGGCGGCCTGATGTTCGGCCGGCAGGCGTTCGTCGGCCTGACCGGGCCGTTCGGCACCGTCACGCTCGGCCGCCAGTACGACGAGCTGAGCGGCGAGTATCTCGGATTGCTGGCGGCTGGCTGCAATTTCACCGGCTATCTCGGCGCCCATGCGGCCGATGTCGACAATCTCAACGATACGGCCCGCATCAACAATGCGATCAAGTACAAGACGCCCGATTTCAACGGCTTCTCCATGGCCGCGCTGTACGGCTTCGGCGGCGTGCCGGGCAGCTTTTCCTCCAATCGCGTGATCAGCGTCGGCGCGCGGTACACGCGCGGGCCGCTGACCCTCGATGCCGCCTACGAAACGGTCAACAATCCGGCCGTGACGCTGTGGGGCGCGGGCGCGAACCCGTCGCCGGGCGTGGCGTTCTCCACGGCTCTGCCCACGCCGATCTGGGGCGGCTACCAGTCGGCATCGAAGCTGCAGACCTACGGCGCGGGCGGCAGCTACGCGCTCGGCAACGCGACATTGCGCGTCGTGTACACCAACACGCGCTTCCAGAACATCGTGCCGACGCTGAACACGCCGTATCGCGGCAGCGCATCGTTCGACAACTACGAGGCAAACGTCACGTACCTGATTACGCCGGCCGTGTCGCTCGGTGCGGCATACACGTACACGACGGCACCCGACGCGAAGTACCAGCAGTTCAACGTCGGTGCGCAGTATTTCCTGTCGAAGCGCACGACGCTCTACATGGTCGGCATCTACCAGCACGCGTCCGGTCTCGACTCATACGGCCACCAGGCCGTTGCGCAGATCAACCAGACGACGCCGTCGTCGACCGCCAACCAGCTGCTGATGCGGATCGGCCTGCTCGTCAAGTTCTGATGCATCGCGCGGCGGCAGGCGGCACCGCGCGTTACCGATATTCAATGCGGATGGAGAGAGACACGATGTTCGAAGCAGGGTTTGAACGCTACCGCGACGCCACGATCCTGGTGGCGCGCGTCGCGATGATGTGGCTGATGGTGCGGTTCGGCTGGGACAAACTGATGGCCGTATCGCACACGGTCGACCTGATGGCCGGCTACGGACTGCCGTTTCCGGCGCTGGCGGCGGCCGTGGCGATCGGTGCCGAGCTCGGGCTCGGACTGCTGCTGATGCTCGGCTGCGGCACGCGGCCGCTGGCGGTGCTGATGGCGGTGTATACGCTCGCGACCGCACTGACTGGCCATCGCTACTGGACGATGACGGGCGGCGCGCAGATGGCGAACGCGATCCATTTCTACAAGAACGTGAGCATCGTCGGCGGGGTGCTGCTGCTTGCCGTGACGGGGGCGGGCGCCTGGTCGTTCGACGGATGGCGTGCCGCGCGCCGCCGCGCCTGACGGATCCGCGCATTATCCCGCGTGCGGCCCCTTGACCGTCAGCCGGCAGACGGTCGCGAGCGCGAGCAGGTTCGGGTCGCGTTCGCGCCGGTGCAGGAAGCTCAGGCCGATCGTCTGGCGGATGGGCGGCCCGGCGAGCGGCACCAGCGCGATCTTGTGCGCAAAGAGGTCGCGCACGCGGCCGGGCAACAGTGCATGGCCGACGCCGCCTGACACCAGGTTGATCAACGAGAAGATGTCGCCCACGCGCATCACGACGTTCGGCGTGACGCCCGCGGCCCGAAACGCTTCCGTGAAGCCGTGGTGCGTCGCGAAGCCTTCGCCGAGCGACACGAACGGTTCATCGCGGCATGCGACGAGATCGATCGCGTCGCGCTGCGCGTACGGTGAATCGATCGGCGCGGCGAAGAACATTTCATCCTCGAACAGCGCGATCGATTCGATTTCGGCGTCCGGCTCGGGCAGCGCCATCAACGTCGCGTCGATCGCGCCTTGCCGGAGCTTGTCGAGCAGGTCGGCGTTCGAGCCGAGCACGAGTTCGGCCTGCAACTCGGGGCGACGCTCCTTCAACGCGATCACGACCTCGGGCACGGTGCGGATCGTCAGCGAATACAGCGAGCCGATCTTCAACTGCCCGGCACCGTAGCCGGCGGCTTCGCGGGTCGAGCGGATCCCGTTCGCCATCGTCTTCAGCACCTCGGCCGCGACTTCGGCGAGCACTTGCGCGGCGTCGGTCGGAATCAGGTTGCGTCCTTCGTGACGGAACAGCGCGCAGTGCATTCCTTCTTCGAGCGTATGCAGCGCGCGATGCACGCTGACGGTGCTGACGTTGAGCGCCTCGGCGGCTTTCGCGAGATTGCCGGCTTCCATGAATGCGAGCAGCACTTCGAGCTTGCGGAAGGTGATCTCTTCGTTGATGCGAGTGCGCATGGTCGGGGCAGCGGGAAGGGCGATCGATGATTCTGCCGCAGAACCCCGGGCACAACAATGCGCGAATATCCGGAATCGGCGCGTCGCGAGGTGGCGCCGCGAGACATTTAATCTGCGGTTAAGCATCCGCCGCTGCCGTTAATTGATGCAGGTTTTCGGTGTCCCTATCATCGGTTCATGCCGGTTATGCGTGGGGGCCGGATGCCTTTCTTCGTCCGGCCGCGCGCAGCGATTCACGATTGCCCGCCGCACACGGCGGCGGCCATGCGGTACGGCCCACGACACAGCAGGAGACAAGCATGCGGGACTCACGTCGGAACACGCGGCATCGGCAGGTGGTGGCTGCCGTCATCGGCAATACCCTCGAGTGGTACGACTTCATCGTCTACGGCTTTTTTTCCGGCATCATCGCGAGGCTGTTCTTTCCCGCAGAGAGCCAGTACGCATCGCTGCTGATGTCGCTTGCGACGTTCGGCGTCGGCTTCTTCATGCGTCCGGTCGGCGGCATCGTGCTCGGGCTCTATTCGGATCGCAAGGGCCGCAAGGCCGCGATGCAGCTCATCATCTTCCTGATGACGCTGTCGATCGCGCTGATCACGTTCGCGCCGTCGTACGCGACGATCGGCCCGACCGCGCCGATCCTGATCGTCGTCGCGCGACTGCTGCAAGGCTTCGCGACGGGCGGCGAATATGCGAGCGCCACGGCGTTCCTGGTGGAGAGCGCGCCTGCGAACCGGCGCGGGCTGTACGGCTCATGGCAGCTGATCGGCCAGTGTCTCGCGGTGTTCTCGGGCGCGGCGATGGGCGCGTGGGCCACGCAGTCGCTGTCGGACGCGGCGCTGCACAGCTGGGGCTGGCGCGTGCCGTTTGCGCTCGGGCTGCTGATCGGGCCGGTCGGTTTGTGGATCCGCCGTCACATGGACGAGACCGAGGTGTTCCTCGACGCGAGCAAGTCGGTCGTCGAGCCGCCCGCGAGCGTGTCACGCGTGCTGCGCGACAACTTGCGCGGCGTGCTCGTGTCGATGGGGCAGACGATCACCGGCACGGCCGTGTTCTACGTGATGCTCGTCAACATGCCGACGTTCGTGCACAAGACCTTCGGGCTGCCGCTCGACCAGGTGTTCAAGGCGCAGATGATCGCGGTCGCGTTGCTGACCGTGACGATTCCGGTGTCTGCGATCGTGTCCGACCGCATCGGCCGGCGCCCGGTGCTGCTCGCCGGGATGCTCGCGATGCTGACGCTCACCTATCCGCTGTTCTCGTGGCTCGCCGCGGCGCCGAGCATCGGCCGCCTGCTCGTGATGCAACTCGTGATCTGCACGATCATCGGCGTCATCTACGGCCCTGCGCCGACCACGCTCGCCGAGCAGTTCGCGACGCGCTCGCGTTCGACCGGCGTCGCGCTCGCGTACAACGTCGCGGTGATGGTGTTTGGCGGCTTCGCGCCATTCATCGTCACTTGGCTCACGCGCGCGAGCGGGTCGCCCGTCGCGCCCGCGTGGTACGTGCTGTTCGCGGCGTCGTTCGGGCTCGCCGCGACCGTGTTCATGCACGACGGTGCGCCGTGCGTGCTTGCCCGCCGGCAGTTTCGGGCCGAGCCGCTGAGCGCCGACTAGCTGCTTCCGGTCCGGGCCGGTCAGTTATCGGCGCATGCAGCGGACAGGCCATCGGCGCCGCCGATGGTCAGTATCGCGGACGGCGGCCTACCGGGGGCGCCGCCCGCTCATTACGCTTGGGCGATCATCCACTCCGTCCGGAAGGTCGCCATGTCCCGGCTCGATTACACGCTGCTCGGCCCTTGCCTGCTCGCCATCGCGATCGACGCGATGGGCTTCGGTCTCGTCTATCCGATGATGTCCGCGATCTTCAGCGATCCGCATGCGGGCCTCCTGCCGGCCGATGCCGGCGAGCACGCACGCAATTTCTACCTTGGTCTCGGCTACGGGATCTATCCGTTGTGCATGTTCTTCGGCTCGTCGCTGATGGGCGAACTGTCGGACCGCTACGGCCGCCGCCGGATCCTGCTGCTGTGCCTGCTCGGCCTCGCGGCTGGCTATGCGCTGATGGCGGCCGGCGTCTGGCACGCGAGCGTCGCGCTGCTGCTGGCCGGACGCGGGCTCACCGGTCTCATGGCCGGCTGCCAGGGCATCGCACAGGCGGCCATCTCCGATCTGAGCACGCCCGAGAACAAGGCATACAACATGAGCATCATGTCGCTCGCGTTCAGCGCCGGTGTGATCGTTGGCCCGGTGCTCGGCGGCGTTACGTCCGACCGGACGATCTCGCCGCTGTTCGACTACGGCACGCCGTTCGTGCTGGTTGCCGCGCTGTCGCTGATCTGCGCGTGCTGGACCTGGGCGTCGTATCGCGATACGGCCGCGCCGCGCGGCGATACGCGCATCGATTTGCTGCTGCCGCTGCGGATCGTGTGGGAAGCCGCGAGCCAGCGTAACGTCGTGTTCCTGTCGGTGGTGTTCTTCCTGATGCAGGTCGGCTACGGGCTCTACCTGCAGACCATCATGCTGTTGCTGCAGGCCAAGTTCGGCTATACGAGCGCGCAACTCGGGCTGTTCAGTGGCGTGATCGGCGTCTGTTTCGTATTCGGCCTGCTGTTCGTCGTGCGGCTGATGTTGCGTGTGTGGAGCGTGGTCGACATCGCGAAGACGGGGCTGCTCGTCGCCGGTCTCGGCCAGATCCTGTCCGCGCTGTTTCCGCACGAGCCGGTGCTGTGGGCCCTCGCGATGGTGGTCGGCTGCTTCGACATGGTCGCTTACACGACCATGTACACCGCATTCTCCGACGCCGTCAGCGAGGACCGGCAGGGCTGGGCGCTCGGCGTCGCGGGCTCGGTGATGGCCGTCGCGTGGGTCGTGACGGGCGCGCTCACCAACCTGCTGCCGGCATTCGGCGAGACCGGGCTGCTGCTGATCGGCGGCGCCGGCTTCCTGCTCAGCTTCGGGATGATGGCGTTCTACGGACGACGCAAGCAGGCCGGGGCGCGCGCGGCATTGTCGTAGGCACTCGCGTACAGGTTGGCCCGATTCTGTCGGACGTTGTCCTGCGGGCCGCTGTCGCGCGCGGCTGCGCGGCCCGACACTGGCGCTTCGCGGTCGCGGCAGGCCCGCCACCGGCGGTAACCGGCCGAACGATCGCGTCCGGCGGCGCTGGCCCGACCGTACCGCCGTTCCGTTCGATGTGCCAACCTGGAGTAGAGAGCGACCCATGCAACATCCGACCATCCGCACCCTGGCCGGCGCGAGCGCGCCGACGTCGATCGACGCCGCCCGCACCGCGCTGCTGGTGATCGATTTCCAGAACGAGTATTTCAGCGGCCGCCTGCCGATTCCGGAAGGGCCGCGTGCGCTGGGCAACGCGCAGCGCGTGATCGCATTCGCCGATCGCGCGGGCATTCAGGTATTCCACGTGCAGCACGTCGGCGCGGCCGGCGGCCCGATCTTCGCGGACGGCAGCGACGGCTTCCGTTTTCATGCGGACCTGCAACCCGCGCCGCAGCACACGGTCGTGAAGAAAACGTCGGTCAGTGTGTTTCCGACGACCGACATCGACGCGCGCCTGAAGGCGGCCGGGATCGACACGCTGATCGTCACCGGGCTGATGACGCATGCATGCGTTGCCGGCGCGGCGCGCGATGCGGTGCCGCTCGGCTATGCGGTGATTGTCGTCGACGACGCATGCGCGACGCGCGACCTCGATATCGCGGACGGCAGCACGGTGCCGCACCGCGACCTCCATCGCGCGACGCTGGCCGCGCTGTCGGACACGTTCGGCGACGTGCTGACGACCGATCAGGTACTCGCGCTCGACGTCGCCTGACGCGCGTCTGGCCGGCGTCCGGCGGGCGCTCGGCCGGTGTTCAATCGGCCCAGCCCGGCGCGGTATACACGACTTCGCCGCGGAAGCAGGTCTCGAGCACGCGCGTTTGCGCGAACGTGCCGACCGGATGTTCGAACGGATTGCGGTCGAGGATCGCGAGGCTCGCGTCCTTGCCTGCTTCGAGCGAGCCTGTGCAATCGTCGAAGCGCAGCGCATACGCGGTGTTCACCGTGTAGGCCTCGAGCATCGTGAGCAGGTCGAGACGCTCGTGCGGATTCCACGGCGGGCTGTCGGGCTGGTCGATCAGCCGGTGCGTGACGCCGGTCTGGATGATCTGCATCGGGTCCATCGTGCTGACCGACCAGTCGGAACCCGCCGCGAGCATCGCGCCCGCGTTGCGCAGGCTGCGGAACGGATAGTTGCGGGCGGTGCGCTCGGCGCCGAGCAGGTCGCGATAGAACTGCTGCTGCTCCTCGCGCGCGGCCGTCCACAGGGTCTGGACGCTCGCGATCGCGCCGAGCCGGTTGAAGCGGCCCATGTCGGCCGGATCGACGAGTTGCAGGTGCGCGAGCTGCGCGCGGCGGTCGCGCATGCCGTTGCGGATCTGCACGTATTCGAGCGCGTCGAGCGTCATGCGCACCGCGCGGTCCGCCAGCGTATGGAAGTGCAGGTCGAAGCCGGCCGTATCGGCGAGCAGGCAGATTTCGTTGAGTGCGTCCTGGCGCCACAGCGCGAGGCCGCAGTCGTCGGTGCCGGCGTACGGTTCGAGCAGCGCGGCGGTTTTCGATTCGGGCACGCCGTCGACGAAGATCTTCACCGTATGCAGGCGCAGGTTGTCGCGCTCGTACTCGCGACGCCACGCGACGAAGCGCTCGATCTGTTCGCGCGGATCGCGGCGCGGGTTCGCGTAGAGGCCCGCGCTCATGTACGTCTTCAACTGGCCGGCACGTTGCGCGGCGGCATATGCCTTGAGCTCGGCCTCCTCGACGCGTGCGTCGAACCAGCCGGTGATCCCGTAGCCGTGCGTCATCGCATGCGCTTTCGCGAGCGACTTCGGATAACCGGCCGGACTCAGTTGCGGAATGATCGGGCAGACGCGGTAAAACGCTGCTTCGTGCACGACGCCGTTCGGCGCGCCCGACGCATCGCGCTCGTACACGCCGCCGGCCGGATCGGGCGTATCGGCCGTAATGCCGGCCGCTTCCAGCCCCTTCGTATTGAGACAGCCGCTGTGCACGTCGAAGCCGACCACGAGCAGCGGCCGATCGGGAACGATCCGGTCGAGCAGTTCGCGGCTCGGATACGCGCCGAACGCTGCGAGGTTCGCGCCGCCGAGATAAACCCACGGCTCGTTCGGCGTCGCGGCGGCGCACGCGCGGATGTGCTGCAGGATCGCATCCGGGTCGTTAATCCCGGACAGATCGAAGTCGCCGAGAATCTGATGGCCTTCGAGCGGGTGCGCGTGGCCGTCGATCAGGCCCGGCAGCATCAGCCTGCCGGCCAGATCGACCATGCGCGTCGCGGGGCCGGCGAGCGGGCGGATATCGTCGTCGCGACCGACGGCGACGATCTTGCCGTCCTTCGTGGCGAGCGCCTGCGCGAAGCGGCGCTGTGCGTCGCCGGTGTAGAGCAGGCCGTTCAGATAAACGGTGTCGGCGTGTTGCATGTGTCTCCTCCGGATTGGGGAATCGACGGGCGCTCGCATCCATCGGGCGGGCCGTCAGGCGCGTCCGGTCGCGTGGACCCGGTCGGGTTGGAATGGAATGAAGGGCGTTATGCCCGCGCGCGGCGCGGTACGCGATACCGGTTTTGCCGATCGATGCGCGTCGGCCCGCCGTCGCGAGACGCGCGCCCGGCCGCGCGGGCGGGCGTCCATCCGTGGTTCGGCATGACGTGTCTCCGTTGCATCCGACGCGCCGCTGTCGTCGGGTGAGTCAGATACTAGGAGCGGGCCGGTCTGCTGTCTGTCGTCGTTTTAAGGACAAGCGCGACAAAGGCGGCAAGGTGAGGACGAGATACGCTTCTCTAGCGATCGCCGGCGGCCGGCGCGTCTTCATCCGTCACGCACCATGCGAAGAGCCCGGCCCGGTTGGCGATGCCGAGCTTCGCGAGCGCGCGGCCGAGGTAGGTGCGCACGCTGCTCGGTTTGAGCGTGAGCGTGTCGGCGATCCGCGGAACGGGGCGGCCCTGCAGCACGGCGCGACACACGAGCCGCTCGCGCTGCGACAGCGCGGCGCCGCTGGCCGCCAGCCGTTGCTCGAACCGCTGCAGCAGCGCGCCGTCGTCCTGGCGTGGCGTGAGCCGCGCCAGGCGCGCGTGCTGGATCAGCAGCGGCAGCACGAAATCGCCGAGCTGCCGCAGCAGGCTCAGCTCGGCCAGCGTATAGGACGGCTGGCCGCGCCGCCGGAACAGCGAGAACGCATAGACATGGTCTCGCTCGCTGCCGAGCAGCGTGCAGTCCTCGCCGAGATCGCCCAGCGCGAACTGGCGACCGTACTCGGTCGCCGTGTCGATTTCCTCGTTGCACGAGAACACGAGCTGCGAATCGGTGACGCGTTCGATGTGCGGGAGCAACGTGTCGTTGCGCCAGTCGCCCTGTGTATACAGATCGAGCGCATGGCGCGTGCCGCCTGGATCGTCGCCGCCCGCGAAGAACAGCACGTCGACGCCGTCGACCGCCTGCGATCCCGCGCCGCGCCGGTAACGGGTCGCGACGCTGTAGTGGGACTGCGGATCGACCGTTTCGCGCAGCCAGCCCCAGAGCCGGGCGGGGAACTGCGGACTGCCGAGGCTGGCGACCAGGTCGCCGGCGCTATTCAGTGAAATGTGGGCAGGGCTCATCGTTGACACCATCTTCGCGAACGGCCGCGCGCGCTGGCCGTGCAGCGCGCGCGGCGGCGCGCGGACGGATGATGCCCCGATCCGGTGATGCGAGTCGGGGCGGCGTGGCGGCGATGCACGATTGTAGGTGACTTCGCCGGCGCCGGGCGATCATGCGCGTTTCGCGAGGTGCCGGCCGCGCGGCGATGCGCGGCCTCGGCCGGTCAGAACATCGTGTTCGCGTTCGCGGACTTTTCCGGTACCGGCTGGATCACGTCCCAGTGTTCGACGATCCGGCCGTCCTGCACGCGGAAGATGTCGACAACCGCCTCGCCGCGATCGCCCGGATGCTCGGTCGCATGCACGTGCAGATAGACGAGATCGCCGTCGGCCGCACTGCGGACGATGCGTGCGCAAGATTCCGGGTTCTTCTGAAATGCGCCGACGAAGTACGACACGAACGGCTTCTTGCCGTCGGGCACGTGCGGGTTGTGCTGCTTGTAGTCGTCCGCGACGACAGCCGCGGCTTCGACTGCTTCGTGTTTGTTGAAGAAGCGGTCGTAGAACGTCAGCACGAGTTGGCGGTTGGCCTCCTCGGCGGCAACGTCGCGCGTGGCCGGGCCGGCGGCCAGCGCGGCCGTCGATGCGGCCAGCAGGACGAACGCGGCGATGGTGCGAACGGGGAGGCGGAGCGGTGACATGTCGGGGTTCCTTGTCTGGCGATTCGTGGATGGCGCGGGGGGCGCGACTGCGGGTGCCACCGATCGTGAGGATCGGCGCGCGAACGGGTGCCGCTGGCGCGCGGCGCCGGCGTGCAGCCGCATGCTTCGTAGAACTGGCGAAACCGTGCGGCCCGTCGGGTCGCTCGAATGGTACAGTTGCCGCGAACCCGTCACAAGAAGTCACAGCGGTGTGAACAGGTCACGCCGCTGTGACCTCGTATTGCCCGTGAAAGAGAATCCTGCCATGCCGTCTCCGTCTCCGTCCGCCGACGACTCCGTCGAACTCGATCAGCCGTGCCCGATTCGCGATGTACTCGACCGTATCGGCGATCAGTGGAGCCTGCTCGTGCTCGAAGCGCTGTCCGGCGGCACGTTGCGCTTCAACGAGCTCGGCCGCGCGATCGGCGATGTGTCGAAGCAGATGCTGTCGCGCACGCTCAAGCGGCTCGAGCAGGACGGCTTCGTCAGCCGCACGCTGTACGCCGAAGTGCCGCCGCGCGTCGAATATGCGCTGACCGAGCTCGGTCAGTCGTTCCTGACGCCGATGCATGCGATGATCCGCTGGGCCGACGAACATCACCGTGCGATTTGCGCTGCGCGTCGTCGAGCGCGGGAGCCGGAGAGCAGTGGGCGTTGAGCGGGGCGCGGCACGCCGCAGCGTCATCCCGATGTGTGGCGAACCGACGGGTATGCGCTTGCTTGGGTGGCAGATGATTTCGGCATCCGAATTTTCGGGCGAAACGGACGGGCTGCACATGCGCCATTGCAAACGCATGGATGCGCGCTTGCGAACCTGGCGGCGGCCAGGGTGTTTGACTCGCCGTGGTCGTGGTCGTGGCAGGGGAAGAGTGACATTCGCCAGATTCGTTCACGTTGCGAACTGACTGCCCGCGATGCGTTGGTTGCGACGTGCACCGAGGCGATGATTTCGTGTCCCGATGCGCAGAGGGCGGAGTGACTCGTGAGCGTCGATCGTTTCGGATCGACGTGGCCGGGCCGTCGCGGAAGCCGGATACAACGGGTGTGCTGCAGGGCGTATGACCGATCGCTGTTCCGGTTCGGATGGCGTTCGTGCTCCGGTGATATCGGCCGATGCAGGTACTGGCCGCCGGGCAGGATCGTCCGGCAGCCGAACGGCGCGGAACTGCCCGCCGTCCGACTGAGTCGCGTCGGGCCATCGCCGACGCGTCTGCTGTCTATCGCCAGGCTCCATCGACGTAGACCCATATCTGGCCCTGGCGCCGCCAGTAGCCGGGGACCCATCGATGCCCCGGGCGGCGGGCGACCCACCGGCCGGACACCCAGATATAGCGGCCGCGCTGCCAGCGCCAGTAGCCGTCGGTCCACACGTAGCCGTGCGACCTCGGTGGCGGCGGGCGGCGGTCGTGTCGCGGCGCGGGCGGTGCAAAGCCCGGGCGATCCGGATAAGGCGGCCTGCCGGGCGCGTGGTTCGGACCCGGCGGCCGGTATCCCGGCGGCGGCGCGGGCTGAGCCGAGGCGGTACGCAACCAGCCGCCTGTACCGGCGAGGGCGGCGGTCAGTCCGATGGCGTGCAACAGTGAGCGTCGATTCATGTCGGGTCCTCTTCTGTAATACGGGCTGCCTTACATTAACCTGCCAGTTCCGCGGCCGCGTTACGGCGGGCGTTAAGGCTGTTACTACATGTCACGACGGCGGTCGCCGTCCGCGCTGCCTTTTTGCGGCAAGCCGCGCGTTGCCGGCGCTTGTGCAGGCGAATGGCAACCGCAGCAGCGGCGTCCTCCTTCGTTTACTGTTGTTTACCAATTGGGCGTTGCATTTTTAGTCGGTCAAACCCGGTATCCGAGGTGAAAATAGGTAAAAATTGCCGATTTCGCGGCGATGCCTCGTTCTGCTTGTTGTTTCTATGCAACCGTCAAGCTGGTGACATGAAAGAATGGTGGGATGAAAGCCTCCAAAAAGCACGCGTCAAGAAGCCAAAAAAAGAAGCTAAAACAAATACTTATAACGCGTCCCCATTTCTATTATTTCTAGTTCTGGAAAAGCTTATTTCTTTATTTGCGGATCGCTCCCCTAGGGTACACCCCTAAACTCACGGTTCCCAAACGGGCAACTATCCGGGCGCAGCCAGCAGTACCGATGGCGTTTCCGGGCGGTTGCAGACCGTTTATGAACAAGGTCGCGAGACCTGCCTCTTTTTAGAAGGGAGCTCCACGAATGAACAAGACTCTGATCGTTGCAGCAGCTGCAGCATCGTTCGCTACCGTCGCTCACGCGCAAAGCAGCGTCACGCTGTACGGCGTGCTGGACGCAGGCATCACCTACCAAAGCAACGTCCAGAACGCAGCTGGCCAAGGCAAGTCGCTGTGGTCGATGGGTTCGGGCATTGACCAGAGCCGCTTCGGCCTGCGTGGTTCGGAAGACCTCGGTGGTGGCCTGAAGGCAATCTTCACGTTGGAAAGCGGTTTCGGCATCGGCAACGGCAAGTTCGCGAACGGTGGCAACAACACGATTTTCAACCGTCAGGCATTCGTCGGTCTGTCGAGCCAGTACGGCACGGTTACGCTGGGCAAGCAGTATGACTCCGTTCAAGACTACCTGGCTCCGCTGACCGCAACGGGTTCGTGGGGTGGTACGTACTTCGCTCACGTCGGCAACAACGACAACCTGAGCACGAACGGCGGCTACTCGAACAACAACTCGATCAAGTTCACGAGCGCTAACTACGCTGGCCTGCAATTCGGCGGCACGTACTCGTTCTCGAACGACACGAACTTCGGCAACAACCGTGCATACAGCGGCGGCGTGTCGTACCAGTTCCAAGGCCTGAAGCTGGGTGCAGCTTACTCGCAAGCGAACAACCCGAACGCAACGTCGTCGGGCGCAGTCGTGTCGGATAACGCACTGTTCAACGGCCAAGGCCGCCTGCGCACGTACGGCGCGGCAGCTGCATACGCATTCGGCCCGGCGCAAGTTGGCGCAGCATGGACGCAATCGCGTGTTGACAACCAAGCTAACGGCGGCGGCACGTTCCACGCTGACAACTACGAAGTCAACGCAAAGTACAACCTGACGCCGGCTCTCGGCCTGGGTGCTGCTTACACGTACACGAGCGCGAAGGTTGACGGCAGCAGCGCACACTGGAACCAGTTCGGTCTGCAAGCTGACTACTCGCTGTCGAAGCGCACGGACGTGTACGCACAAGCTGTGTACCAACGCGCATCGAAGAATGCAGGCGGCGCGTCGATCTACAACGGCGACCCGACGACGGCAGCAAGCTCGTCGATCAACCAAACCGCAGCAACGGTTGGTCTGCGTCACCGCTTCTAAGCGTGACGGCTGGGTAACCAGCTTCGCAGTATCAAAAAAAGGCGCCTTCGGGCGCCTTTTTTTCGTCCGTCGACGGCGGAAACGCCTGAAGCGATGGCGGTGCCGGAGATGCAGGGCGTCCGGACGCAAAAAAGCGAGGTCGCGGAACTTATACCCTAACGATACATAGTTCGTGAGATGGTATCGAGGAAACCCCGTTTACAGGGCTTTCGCACATCGCAGGCTTGCGATGTACAAATACATCGGAATGCATCGTTACCCTCAAGCGCCGACGGAAACGTCGGCGCTTTTTTAATCACGTGATTCGTGCGTCAAAGTGGCTTGGAGGGTTCTGCCTGCGGCAGCACCCTCGGCTTGCCGTGATCGGCGTGGTGCACGGAATGCGGTTGCTGGACGCGGTGTAGCGCGCGATACACAGTCGTCTTCGAAAATTCGCAGCCGGCCTGCACAAGCGCGTCGCGTTGCAGATCGAGATGCGGGTCATCGGTCGAAATGCGGGCGTAACTGATCAGCATGCGCATTCCAATTTGTAGGATGAAAATCCAGTAGAGTTGGACATTGAAAGATGGAAGCCGAATCCAGGCGCCCTTGACAGGCGTATCGCGGGCGCATTGGGCAGGATGCCGCTCGCAGCTTTCAGCCCGGGAAAGAAAATGGGGAGGGAAGCCTGTTCGCGCATCACGAAGCCGCTGTTGCCGCGCGCGACCCAACCACGTTCATCGACGACGTCCGGATCGAAGCCATCGACGATGGGACCGATCGTCTCATCGTGACGACCGCAGCCGGAAACGAGGCGCTTCTGGTTCACTTCCTGCCCGATTTTACGGGGACGCCATCGTTCGGGCGACGGTTGTATCGCCTGCGCGACTGGGCCGACGAACTGGCCGATTGGGTGGATCAGATGCGCCGCGTGCGGCAACTGACCCACGACGAACAGGCAGAAGTTTCGGCGCCTGGCGGCATGATGCGCGTCGAACTGGCCGGATGCCGCGAGGTCTCTGCAGGATTGCATGCTATTCAAACGGCGGCTTCTGCCCGCCGAGTGACCGCCGAATGGGGCAACCTGGCCGGCGAGATCGATGCGCAGATCAAGGCGATGATCGGCGGCTTGCGGCGCCAGCCTCGAAATTAGAGCAGGATATTTGACAATCGCTAAAGTTTCACGTCATTGACGCTGCCTGAAATGAGTTTGCCGTACCTTTGGCGGCAAATTCTAGAAAAACATTGAGAGAAAAATGGTACTCAGGCCACTTGCGCTCGGGGAACTGAAATTTCGCGAGCTGTACGACGCGATTCATCGGGGCTTGCTGCAGCGCAACCGCCTGCCGAAGCTGGACACGTCGCTGGGCCAGAACGCGCTGATTCCGTTGCGGGCTCGTGGCACGGCCAGGATCGGCCGCGACTACAACTGGACGATCGACGTCGCGTCACTGCGCGACGACACTGCGCTGCTGTCGTTGATGCACCAGCCCGTCACGTTGTGGATCCAGCAGCCCACCGCTCCGTTTGCCGATTCCGTCTATCGTCCGGTACATGGCTTCGTGCACCGGGTGGGCTACCTGGGCGGGGACGGTGGGTTGTCGACGTACCAGATCGAATTTTCGTCGGCGCTGGTGTTCCTGGGCGGCACGCGTGACGACGAAGGCTGGTTCGAACAGACGGCGCAGGAGATCGTCTCCGATCTCCTCAATCGCTATCCGCAACTGCAGGGCCGATTCCGCTTCAGCCTGAACCGCGAGCCAGCGGTGCGCTCGTGGTGTCGACAGAGCGAGACGGATCTCCGTCGTCAACAACCTGCACTACGGTGCTGCTCGGGCGCTTACCAAGAAGGCGCTGATCGAGCGGGCGCTGGGCGGCGAGATGAGTCACCATCTCGGCTACCCGCCAGGCGCTGCCAAGCCGAGCGCCGTGACCAACCAGCGCAATGGCTCGGGCGCCAAGACGGTTCTGACCGAGGACGGCCCGATCCGTATCGAGGTGCCTCGCGACCGCGACGGTAGCTTCGAGCCGCTGCTGATGCCCAAACACGAGAGGCGCTTCACGGGCTTCGACGACAAGATCGTCGCCATGTATGCCCGGGGCATGACCGTGCGCGAGATCCAGGGATGTCTACAGGAGCAATACGATACCGCGGTTTCGCCCGATTTCATCAGTTCGGTCACCGACGAGGTCATGGCCGAAGTGACCGCGCTGGCAAGCGCGGCCGTTCGAACCCATGTACCCGGTCGTGTTCTTCGACGCGCTACGGGTCAAGATTCGCGAAGACGCCGTGGTGCGCAACAAGGCGATCTACCTTGCGCTGGGCGTTCTACCCGACGGCACACGCGATATTCTGGGCTTGTGGATCGAAGGCACCGAAGGCGCCAAGTTCTGGATGAAGGTCTTCAACGATCTCAAGACGGGCGGCGCCGTTAGCGCGTGTATTCGCCGTTGGCTTCCGGCTGGAACACGATGGCGGAGACTTTCATCAGCTTCTCGATGCCGCTCGGCTGCATGACTTTGACGAGCTGGCCGCGTTGCGTACCCAGCAATGCCATGCCGACCGGCGAGAACACGTTCAGGCGCCCCAGTTCGAGATTGGCGGCATCGGGATAAACAATCGTCCACGTGGCCTGTTCCTGCGACGCTTCGTCGAGCAGCGTGATCTGCGAGTTCATCGTGACGACGTTGGCCTTCACGGCGTCTGGCTGGACGATATCGGCGCGCTCGAGCAGCGTGTCGAGCATCGTCTGGAATCGGGGATTGTTTTCGGCGTGCTTCTCGAGGCGGGCGACGTCGAGTTCGGTCAACTGGTAAAGGCGTTGTTTCATGGAGGTTCTCCAAATGATCGGCATGGGGCGGGCGTGGCGTGCCTATGAGGATCGCCCGGAGCCCGTCTGACGTGGCTCCGGGGAGGAGACCAGTCCGTCAGATCAGGCGCCGGGCGGCGGCGAGCGGCGCCTGGGCCGTGCGTCGAGCGTAGGGGTGCGCCGGATGGTCGACGCGCACACGCACGCCGGCCGGACCGGACGGCGAAATGGAAAGGAGCGTTAGCGCGTGCATGATGGATCGAATATCGAGGGGCGAATAAAACCTTACGATTCTACAACATAACCTTCCGGGGCGGTGAGTCGGGTGTCGGCCTTTCGTCAGGCATTGTTGTGGAAATGATTTAAGTGATAGCTATTTCATGGGTGAACAGCCGCCAATATTTGTCAAAAACGCAACGCTGTATGTCCAAACCAAGGGTTTCCCCTTGGTGTTGGGGGAACTACACTTCTTCCATCGCTTCAGACAGTTCTGCCGGAGGCGAGGTCAAAAGAGAACATATTTCGGAGGTCCATCATGAAGTCGATCATTTACGCAGCGATCGCTGCATCCGTCCTTGCCGCCCCGATTGCATCGTTCGCACAGTCCGACCAGGGCTTGACCCGCGCACAGGTCCGGGCCGATCTCGTGCAACTCGAACAGAACGGCTACAAGCCGCTCGCGAGCGATGCGCAATATCCGCAGAACGTCCAGGTAGCAGAACAACGCATCCAGCCGAACCAGCCGATGCTCGCGCAAGCCGATACAAGTGGCTATGGTGCAGTGGCGACCGCCGCCGGCCAGTCGGGCCGCCGCATGACGCACGAAGCCCCGAATCCAGTGAATTCGGTCTACTTCGGCAACTGAATACCCCGGGTCTGCCCGAGCGCGGCATATGACCGACGGGACGCGCGCCATGCGCGCGCGTCCGCGTTAGCAGAGCAGAACCTCCGTCGCCGCATTCCGGCGGCTTTTCCGCCCAGACGCTCGCGCGTTTGGGCCTTTTTTGCTGGGGCGGGGTCAGGCGGACGTGACCGTGGGCGTGCCGTGGATGTAGTGCTCGAGCTGGCTGATCGTGAACTGCTGGTCGGCAATCACGCTCTTCACGAGGTCGCCGATCGAGATCAGGCCGATCAGCTTGCCGTCATCGAGGACGGGCAAGTGGCGCATCCGGTGCTCGGTCATCAGCGCCATGCACTCGTCGGTGGATTGCGACGGTTCGACGTAGCGCACCTTGGTCGTCATGATTTCGTCGACGCGGGTGGCCTTCGACGAACGATCCTGCAGCACGACCTTGCGCGCGTAGTCTCGTTCGGTAACGATGCCCGCGATGTCGTCGCCGTCCATGACCAGCAACGCGCCGATGCCCTTTTCCGCCATCAGCTTGATGGCGTCGTAGACGAAATCGGCTTTCGTGACGGTGTAGATCGTGCGGCCCGAATCAGGCTTGGCTTTGAGAATCTGCGCGACAGTCGTGCTCATTTGCTTTCTCCGTGTGCAGAACGATGCAGGGAAGGCAGGGCGTGATGCGCGACACCCGATGAGGCCAGTATAGCCGGGCCTGTGGCGGCAGTCGCGTGACGTTTCCAGATTAGCGGTAAACTCCGGGCACGCACTATCCACGTAACTCCTACATTCCTGATCGTTCGATTGAATTCATGATGTCTTCGCGTCCCCAATCGCCCACGCCGGGCAATGGCCAGGCCGACGAGTGCGTGACGCTCGTCGCCACCGCGTCGCTGCCCACGCGCTACGGTACGTTCACGTCGTACGCTTTCCGCGTATCGGGCAGCGATGCCGAACACCTCGCGCTCGTGATGGGCGACGTCACCGGCGAGCAGTCCGTGCTGACGCGGCTGCATTCCGAGTGCCTGACCGGCGACGTGTTCGGCTCCTACCGCTGCGATTGCGGCGAGCAACTCGATCTCGCGCTGCGCTACATCGCCGCGGAAGACCGCGGCGTGCTGCTGTATCTGCGCGGCCACGAAGGGCGCGGCATCGGCCTGAGCAACAAGATTCGTGCGTATGCGCTGCAGGAGCAGGGGCGCGATACCGTCGAGGCCAATCTCGATCTCGGCCTGCCCGACGACGCGCGTGAATACGACTCCGCCGCCGCGATTTTGCGGATCCTCGGCGTGACGTCGGTGCGACTGATGAGCAACAATCCGAAGAAGTTCGACACGCTTGCGAAGCACGGCATTCCCGTGTGCGAGCGCGTGGCGCTTGCGGTGCCGGTGCGCGAGGAAAACGAGCGCTATATCCGGACCAAGCAGGTCAAGTTCGGCCATTACTTCGAAGAAAACGAGTAACAGAAACCCGCTTCTGCCTGAAGTTGCTCAGGCTCGGCGAATGGTTTTCTAAGGCCTTGGTTCTAAAAGTCTAAATAAACCGCTCGGCACATGGGCGGTTGAGTGCGGCAAGTGAAAATTCGGCGATTGTCTGCCGATGGCACTTGCCGTAGCGACCGCCGCACGGGAAAGAGGCCACGCTGGGCCCATATTCATGTCAGGCACGCGCCTGGGCCGCGCGATGGGCGAGCGCCCGCGCGCTTGCGGCGGCAAGTGTCGGTTCCATCTGCAGGCATGCGTGCCGGTGGCTATCGCGGGTGAGCTACCCCGCGGTCGACCATCGTGCTTGCTATCCGGAGCTGTCCTTCTTCAGTCCACTCCTTCCGGCCGGTCCGTCGTATGTGGCTCGAGTTCTGACGCCAAGTCCGGTTCTCTAACGCGACGTAAGCGCCTTCCGCACAGCCGGATCGATCGGCGATACATCGCATGGTGCCGAGGTCGGGTGCGCGATCTGATCCCTTGCGTTCGACGCGCCGCCGGTGGGCATGCCACAGGCGGTGACTATTTTGCGGCATTCGACACAGGGCAACGTCACGTTCTGCCCGTTTGCTGGCGGCGACCGATCTGGACGCGAGGATAGGCATGGGAGAGCGTATTCGCGTTTGGAAGCGGTTTCAAAATGACCCGCCCCGTGACATTCGCGCATTTCATTGCGATCATCGAGCGGTTTCGGCAGGGCGGGCGTGTCGCACAAGCGTGCGACGCGTGATGTGCTGCAGGCCGGATCGAACATGGAACGAATCGTCGCGCGCGGCGGTGCAAGAACCTGTGCGGCGACAAGGGATCGACAGGCATGAGTGCATCTTTGGAAATCGACACCGCCCGGCTGAGGTTGCGTCGATGGCGGCCGGAAGATGCAGAGCCGTTTGCGGCGATCCATGCGAATCCTGATGTCACTGCGTGGTTGGCATGCGGGCCGATGAGCGTCGACGAGGCGCGCGCCGGTATCGAGCGTTTCGAAGCGCATTTCGGCGAACACGGTTTCGGCCAATGGGCCGTCGAGCGCAAGACCGACCGTGCGCTGATCGCGCTATGCGGACTGTCGCGCGAAGTTCGTGATACGCATCCGATGGCGCCCTGCGTCGAGATTGCGTGGCGGCAGGCGCGTGCAGCGTGGGGGTATGGTTATATCGCCGAGGCGGCTGCCGCGGTGTTGGTCGACGGGTTCGCGCGAATCGGGCTCGCCGACATTTTCGCGTGGACTGCGCAAGGCAATCTGCGATCGCAACGCGTGATGCAGCGAATCGGCATGGAGCGGCAACCGGTGCGCGACTTCGACCATCCTGAGTTGCCGGAGGGGCATGCGCTGCGGTCGCACGTCGTTTATGTCGCGCGTTCGCCTGCGTTCGATTGCCGGAGTGGCGGCACGGGGGGGCGTAACCGGCGCGTAGCGGGTTGCGTCGCGCGGGGCGTTTCTCAACGCCATGCGGCGTTCTGCAGGGCGATCCGGTAGCCGTCGGCGTCCTCGAACGTTTGTCCTGATGCATCCCAGTACGGATTGAACGACGTTACACGCATGAAGCCGTGCGCGGTTGCGCGGGCACATGTGGCTTCCCATGCGTGAGGGTCGGGCAGGTAGAAGACGATCAGGTCTTCCGGCGTCGGCGACGGTGCAACCGGATGCGCCGGATAGTGCGTGAATTCGAAGTGGTAGTCGAGGCCTTCGCGGCCGAGCATCACGCCGGAGAAGCCGTCGTGATCGTCGAAGCGCGCGAGCGCCGACAATTCGAACGCGCCGCAGTACATGCGTTCGGTTCGGGCCAGGTCAGCGGCAGGGCGGGCGATGCGCAGGTGGGCGTGCATGAGGGCCTTGGGCGTGCGTAGCGGTTCTGTCGAGGATAAGCCGCGAGTGTGTCGCTTGTGCAAGCATCCGCGCTTGCGGCCATCGCAGTCGTATTTATATTGGAGCGCCCCGGCGGAACGCGTTTTCGGGGTGCCTCCTCCATAAGACACTCATCGCCATAGCGATCGCGCGATGCCACGTGCTTCGAAAGTTTCCGGATATCGGTGCCGTACGGCGGCGCGATCGGCGGCTCGTGTGCGGGCGTAATGGTGGCGTTCCGCCTGTCGTGAGTCGATAGGCAGGCGTGGTGACGGAGTCGTCTTTGTCCCGTTTATGCTGTTGCTGACGCGCGGATGCGATGCGCCGCATGCATGCCGGATCGGCTGCGAACACGATGCGCAAGCCTAACCTGCCCGGGCCGTTTGCCGGGCCCTCTCGCCAGTCTCGTTTGAGGGCTGCGCTGGAAGTCGCGTTCGGTTGGGGCGCGAAGGGGACGATGGTGCTAGCGGGGCTGGCAGTCGGGCGCTGATGGTGCTGACGGGCGATGCGAGCGGCGTGTCGGACCTTCCGGGCACTCGAAAAGGCTGGTTGTACCGGCTGCTTGTATTGATCGTGGTTCTCGCGCTGATGTTTATCTTCCTCTACTACTTGCCAGCGCCGTCAAAGGTGTCCGCCGCAGGCGGATAGGGCGGCAATGCGTCCCCAATAAATTATTGCAGGCAAGAAAAAGCCCGCTACTGGAGCGGGCTGAATCCATGTTTGGAGACATGGAGGAGACAGATCGAACTTTAAGGGAAAACCCGAGGGATGGCAAGCCCTAGTTGTAATTGTGCAACGCAGCGCAGACACACCTTCCCGATAACGGCACCGGCGCTGTCGCGCGGCCCTTGCCGGTGTTCGGCAGGGGGCTGCCGTCGGCCGGTTATCCTCCCGAGGGGCGCCGTCACCCAGTGGCGCGGTCGCGGTACCTCACATACCGCTCGCCCAAGCATGCGCGGGAAACGCACCGAATCGTTCCTGCGCGACCGGCACCGCGTACTTGTTGCGCATCTCGGTCTCGATCCACGCACAGGCGTCGCGCGCGCAGTCGGTCAGTACGTGCCGCGTCGCGTGTCCGTCGATGTCGTAGACGAAGCGCACGCCGACCTCGTCGTCAGACACTTTTCGCTGAAGCTGGTTGAGCTGTAGTTGCGGCCCGTGCCGGTGCGACAGCGCGCGCAGTTCGTCGAAGTGATATTCGAGCCAGTCGGCGAAGAACAGCGCATCGCTGTGGCATCGCAACCGGAATGCCGCGCTGCGCGACGGACGCGCGGTGCCATCGCCACCCGCCCGCGGCTCGCCGTTCGGCGCAATGGCCGCGTCGACGGGCGCGAGCGGCTGCCGGAGCTGTCGATACGGCTCGCGCTCGCGCAGCGCGTGCCACAGCAGCTCGTCGCCGGCGGCGCCGGACGGCTGCATCGTCAGGTCGTGCCGGCCGTCGCCGACAGGGGCGACGTCGCGAATCACGAGGCGCAGCGAGCAGAGCGGTGCGTCGGCGGCCAGCAGCGTGGCGGCGCGCGGTAGTCCGCAGACGAGCGGCGCGGCGCCGGCCGCACGGAACACGAGCCCGCGGCGATCGAGTCGCACGAGCGGCAGCGGCCGCGGAAACGACGGGTACGCAACCGCGATGCGGGCGCCGCTGGCGCTCGTCAACCCGGGCATCATCGCGCGAAAGACCTGAGACTGGTCCACAGTGGTTTCTCCTTCGTTACGATGCCGCCCGGGCGGACTACGCGCGTTCCGGCTCAGGCGGCGATGGCTTGCCGGGCAGCTTGCCCCGGCTCGATCCCAAGTGCAGCAAACGTTTGCGGATCAATGTCGATCCAGCACGCAACGACCAGACGACCGTCCACCTGTTTCGGCGGGCCTGCGCGGTGCGCGTGCACGCCGATCCGGCGGAACAGCCGCTCCATGCTTGCGAACGTCACGCCGATCAACTGCCGCGCGCCCAGCTGCGCCGCGCATTCGACGACCGCAGCGAGCATCGGGCGCACGGCCCACTCGGCGTTGCCCGGGCCGCCTTCGTCGCTCGTCGCCGCAAACCGCGACAGTTCCCAGACGGCAGCCGATTGCGGCAACGGGACGTCTTCGGCGATCAGGTCGGCAAACAGCGACTTCAGCAGATACGGGCGAGTGGTCGGCAACAGGCGGGCACATCCGCACATCTCGCCGCCGGCGTTCCTCGCGAACACGTAGACGGTATCGTCGCGGTCGAACTGATCGCGCTCGAAGCTTTCGTTCGCCGACGGGAGCGCCCAACCGAGTTGTTCGACGAACACATGGCGCCGATAGCGCCCTAGATCCGCTGCAAGTTCGTGTGGCAACCGCCCTTCATCGTGAACGAAGGTCCGCATGGGTGTCCTCGGATCTGTACTTTGGTATGCCCGCATTACAGCGCGCGTCCCGAGGGGGCGGTAACTGGTAACTCTTACAGGGTGAAGGTGGGCCGACACGGTTTTTCCGGTGGCACCGGTTTCTTGATCGACGGGATTGAAATGCCGGCCGCTTTTGCTTATAAAGAGCGCCATGCGCGCGGAAACATCGGAGGAATTCGCGGCCGGTTGTCACTGGAGCGTCGGACCGGCATGATAGGCATCGTTGCGGCCGAGCAACGCCGAGGCGACCGCGGCGGCCCAGTCGACGCCGGCGAGCCGCGCGGCAAGCGCGGCAGCGGTGCAGGCCATGCCGATGTCGGCGCCTGCGGCGTCGACGACCATGATGTTGCTGCGGACGTCGCCGCCCGCGATCACGAACGTGCCCGTCGCGCGTTCGAGATACCAGTCCCAGCCGACCGTCAGGTATGCGACGCCGGCACTGGCCGGGCGATGCCATTCGGTGTAGCCGGCCAGGCGCGCATCGATCGCGCTGTCGCGCAGTTCGGCGAGCAGCGATGCATCGAGGCCGCTCGCGACATGGTCGAGCACGAGCGTGGCCAGTGCGGTTTCGCACAGGCGCACGTAACCGTCCGGGGACGGGCCGCGGACCGGATGCAACAAAGGTGAAGTCATGCGCGGAATGTATCAGCCCCCAACCGGTGCTGGCACCTGACAGGTATGACAGCGTGACGTTGTCGGAGAAAGAATGGAATTGCGCTGGCAGGATGCCTACCAACAATTTAGCGCCGCGGAAGACGAGCAGCAGCTCTTCCAGCGGATCGCCGCTTATTCTAAACGTCTGGGCTTCGAATATTGCTGTTACGGCATTCGCGTGCCGCTGCCCGTCTCGAAGCCGGCGGTGGCAATCTTTAACACTTATCCCGACGGATGGATGGAGCACTACCACGCGCAGAACTATATCGAGATCGACTCGACGGTTCGTGACGGCATGCAGAGCACCAACATGATCGTCTGGCCGGACGTCGACCGGATCGACTCGTGCCCGCTATGGCAGGACGCGCGCGAGTTCGGGTTGTCGGTGGGCGTCGCGCAGTCGAGCTGGGCAGCGCGCGGCGCGTTCGGGCTGCTGAGCATCGCGCGTCATGCCGACCGGCTGACACCTGCCGAGATCAACATGCTGACGCTGCAGACGAACTGGCTCGCGAACCTGTCGCATTCGCTGATGAGCCGTTTCATGGTGCCGAAGCTGTCGCCCGAGGCGGGCGTCACGCTGACCGCGCGCGAGCGCGAGGTGCTGTGCTGGACGGCCGAAGGCAAGACCGCGTGCGAGATCGGCCAGATCCTCGGCATCTCGGAGCGCACGGTCAACTTCCACGTCAACAACATCCTCGAGAAGCTGGGCGCGACCAACAAGGTGCAGGCGGTGGTCAAGGCGATTTCGGCCGGACTCATCGATACGCCCTGACTCGGCACCGGCGGTGGGGCGGTCATGCCGAGCCGCCCGCCGCCGCTCATTCCATCAGCGGTTCCGCTTCCTTTGCGGTCCAGCTCACGCTGGAAATGCTCTTCTCCATGCTCATCCGGCTCGCGATCTGTTCGAGCTTCTGCTGATCCTTCGGATGCAGCTTCAGCGTCGCGGTCACCTTCAGCCGGTCCGGCTGGTCGGGCACGTCCTCGCTCGTCAGGCTCTGGAACGACAGCGGCTTCGCGTACATCGAATTCGACAGCAGCGTGCGGATATGCACTTCGTCGGCGGCCAGGCAGATCACGGTGATCTGATACTCGCGCACGAGATCGGCGTTCGACACGGGCGTCGCGTTGATCGCCTGGCTGACGCCGCGCAGCACCGTATTGGTGAGTAGCACGACACCGGTGCCGGCGAGCGCCGGCACGTAATGCCCGGAACCTGACAGTACGCCGACGGCGGCCGAGCACCACAGCGTCGCGGCCGTATTGATGCCCTGGATCGAGCCTTTGTCGCGCATGATCACGCCGCCGCCGAGAAAGCCGACGCCGGACACGACGTACGCGGCAATCTGCGTGACGCCGGCCACGCCGTTGCCGGTCAGCACGCCGAGCGTGACGAACAGGCATGCGCCGCTCGCGACGAGCGTGATCGTGCGCAGGCCCGCCGTGCGTTGCCGCATCTGGCGTTCGAGGCCGATCGCGACGCCGCAGGCGAACGCGGTGAAAAGACGAAGTGCGAAATCGAGAGTCATGGTTGTCCTGCCGTGCAAGGAGCGCATGCCGGCCCGGGTCGCGACGGCGTTATGCCGAAAGCGACACGATGGCCATCATCGCGCGCTACTGTAGCGTGCGAATGCGTCATTCAGTGTGAAACGGGTGGCGTGCGGGCTCGCGGAACGCGAGCCGGGCGGGAGAACTGCGTCGGACAGGCGTTCAGGCGGCAAGTGGCGCACGCAACGGAGTGCTGCAACTGTCCACGATGGTTCCTGAAGGGAGAATGGGCGGCATTCTAGTGGGCCGCGCACGCCGGCGTCAACGAGTTTGGCTGCGGGCCGGGCACAGCAGGCGCGTCATTGCGACGAACCGATCGTGCCCGTCGCGAGCGCGAGCGCGGCAGCGGCGGACAGCGCGCCGGCGTAGCTGTCGACTTCCGCGTTGCGTGCGGCGAGCAACTGGCTTTGCGCGATCGTCGCATCGGTGACCGAGCCGACGCCGTTGCGGTACGCGGTCAGCGCCGCGTCGTAGCTGGTCTGCGCGGCGTCGACGAGCGCCTTGGCCGCGTCGTGCGATGCGAGGCTCGTTTGCACCGCGTTTTGCGCGGCGACGACCTGGCGGACGGCTTCCTCCTTGGTGCGCGTGAGCCGCGCGGACGCGCTCTGCGCGTCGTTGCGTGCCTGCATCAGCACGGCGGAGCGCAGGCCGCCGTCGTACAGCGGGATCGTCACGCCGAGGAACACGCCGCCGCCGTAGCGGCTGCCGTTCAGGTTGACGGTCGGCGCCTGGTCGCCGATTGCCGGCAGCGCGGAGATGGCCGTGCCGCCGCTTGCATAGGACGTCGACGCGGACAGGAAGATCTTCGGCATGAATGCGGCTTCCGCAGCCTTGATCTTCGCGCGATTGGCCTGCTCGAGCGCATATGCGCCCTGCAGGTCGGGGCGGCGCGCGATCGCGTCCGACACGATCGCGTCGACCGACGAAGCGAGCGCGGGCGGCAGCGGCCGCTTCGGCAGCGCGGCGATCGACGGCTTCGACAGCGGCGAGATGCCGAGCGCGGAAACGAGCGCGAGGTAGCTGTCGCTTTCCGTACCGTTCGCCTGCACGAGCGCGAGATTCGCTTGCGCGCGGTTCTGCGTCGCCTGAGCGAGCTCGACGACCGTGCCGACACCTTGCTTCAGCCGCGCGCGGGACGCCGCGAGGATCGCGTCCGCGTTCGCGAGACCCTGCTGCGCGCTGGCCGCGCGCGAGCGGGCGGCTTCGTAGCGATAGTACGCGACGGTTACGTCGTGGATCACCTGCTGGTGCACGGCCGTGAACGCGACGTTCGACGCAACCGACGCCTGCTCGGCCGCCTCGACCCGCGCCGCGCGGCCGCCGAAATCGAACAGCAGCCATTGCAGCGACAACGCCGAAATCGTGCCGTGCACGGTCGAGTTGCTCGACGCGTCGCCGAGGATCGTCGAGGTCGAGCCGTGGCTCGTCTGGTACGCGCCCATTGCCGTCGCGGACAGGTTCGGCAGGTATGCGGCCTTCGCGATGCCGACCGCGAGCGCGGCGTTGCGCGCGTCGTTCCATGCGATACGGGTCAGCGGGTTCGTCGATTCGGCGAGATCGATCAGCTCGGGCAGCGTGTACGGGTGTGTCGAATCGAGCGCGGCGGGCGGCGGGACTGACGCGAGCGCGGGCGAGGCCGGCAGCGTGTAGTCATGCGGTGCGCGTTGCGCGGACGCCAGCGGCGGCGCCGGCACGATGTCGCCGGCGGCCGATGTTTGCGGCTGCCACGGACGGTCGGGCGCTTCCGGCGCCAGGTCGATTGACGACGTCGCGCAACCGGCCAGCGCGACGGCAGTCGCGAGCGCTGCGGCGGCGAGCGACGCGACCGGCGGTTCAGGTACGCGCATGAGGGGCGGACTCCTTCGAGGTGGTTTGACGGGCGGCGTCGGCGATGTGCGCGAGCCGCGTGTCGATCAGGTTCAGCAGCGCGGCGCGTGCGGGGTCGGCGGAGGTGGCGGCCGGCGGCGGAGCTGGCATGGCTGCTGTACCGGCGGTCGATGACGACGGTGCCGGCGTAGCTGCGTCGGCGGCCGGATCGTCGTCGCGCAGTTCGACCACGCGTGCGAGCCGCGCATCGATCGCCGCGTCGCCCGGTGTGCGTTCGGCGAGCAGGAACAGCGGACCTTCGAGCGCGCCGAGTTCCGCGAGCGCGCGTCGCCGGGTGCCGAGCCACGAGGCGGCCGGCCGCACCCACGACGGTTCGTAGTGGATCAGGCCGAGCTCCTGCGCGATCGCGCCATGGCGCGCGAAGGCTTCAGCGGCGAGGATGCGCCGCTCGGCCGGTTGCGCGATCTGCGCGATGCGGCGCCATTGATCGAGCAGTGCGGCCAACGCGGTATCGATCTGCTTGCCGATGCTGACCGGCCAGATGCGCGTGAACACGAGGTACACGACGATGTTGCCGAGCAGGATGCCGATCGTGCGGTCGCGCGCGAGCGTCAGGTCGAAGCCGGGGCCCGCACCCTGGATCACGCACAGGAAGAATGCGAACGCGACCTGGAAGCCCGCATATGCGATGCGCGGCGAACCGAATGCGACCCACGCCGACAGCCACGCGCCGACGAATACGAGCGCCATCAGTTCGCCGATCGACGACAGCGCCGGCACGACGAACACCAGTGCCGCGGTGCCGATCAGCGCGCCGACGATGCAGCCGGCGATGCGCAGCGTGAGCTTCTCGACGGTTTCGGCCGTCGAGCCGAGCGACACCATGTAGCACGTGATGAAGCACGTATGGATGCCCGACCAGTCGAGCTGCGAATACAGCAGGTAGCAGAACATCGCCGCGACGGTCGTTTTCAGTGCGTAGCGGACGTGGTCGGGGTTGGTGCGGGCGTCCGGCAGGAAGAAGCCGCCGCGCGGCGCGGGCGGCGCGGCGGCTGTTGAGGCCGACGAAGCAGACGTGTCGCGTGCCGCCGCGGTCGGTGCGGCAGATGCAGCGGGTGCGGCCGGCTCGGCGAATTGGGTGATCGCCGCGTGCAGGTCGGTTGCGACGACGCGTGCAAGCGGCGGCAGCGTATCGGCCGGCGGCAGCGCGAGCGTCACGTCGACCGGATAGCCGCCTCGTTCGAGGATGCCGGCCATCTCGTCGAGCGTGGCAGCGCCCGGTTCCGCGAACGCGGCGGGCAGCCGCGCATCCGGCTCGCGGTCGGCGAGGGCAATCGCGACGAGCAGCGCGGTGCTCGATGCGATGGCCTGCTTCAGTGCGGGCGCGTCGGCGGCAGACGTCGACCCTTCTAGCGTCGACAGCTTGAGCCACGTGAGCAGTTGCTTGTCGCCTTCGCGCAGGGTCGCGTCGAACGCCGTGCGCGCATCGTCGTCGCCACGCAGTCGCCGGGCCGCGAGTCGCAGCCGCTTCGCGAGTTGCCCGAGCGCGAGCTTGCGCGGCGACGGCGCGATCAGCAGGTTGACGACGATCGCGACGCCGACGGGAATCGCGACCATCAGCCATGCATAGAGCAGCGCGCGCGTCGCGGCTTCGCCGACCGGCGCGAGGCCGAGCTCGTCGAGCCCGAAGCCGACGATCATCGCGAGGATCGCGCCGACCGGGCGCAGCTTGCTCGCTGACGTGAGATACAGCAGTCCGACCGACAGCACGGCCATGCACGCGACGCGCAGTACCGAATACTCGATGCTGAAGATCGCGACGCCGATCACTAGCGCGATCACGAGCGTGACGAGCAGCAGCATCGCGACCGCGAGCACGACGCTCGTCACGCGGTCGGCACGGTTCAGGAAGAACACGACATACGCGGAGATCGCGGCTTCCGGCGTGCCGTAGCCGCTCGTCACGAGCACGACGAGCGCGCAGATCAGCGCGACCCGCGCGGCCATCGCGGTGCGTCCCGGAAACGGCGCGAGCAGTCGCAGGACTTCGCGCGGGCCCGGCGACCGAACCTCAGCGGCAGGCTGAGCCATGCCGGACCTCGACGATCGCGCTCGCGCCGACACGCACGAGCTTGCCGTCGGGTTCGTCGAGCTTCACGCGCACCGGAAAGCGCTGCGCGACGTGCACCCAGTTCACCGAGCGCTGCACGATCGGTAGCGCGCGCGGCAGGTTGATACGATCGCTGTCCGAGATGCCCGCGCCAATGCCGACAACCTTGCCTGTCAGCGGGCGGCTGCGGTCGATCATCGAATAGACGGTCGCGCAATCGCCGACTGCGATGCGGTTCAGCGACGTTTCGCGGAAATTGCCGACGGCGAACCATTCGTTCGCGTCGATCAGCGTGAAGATCGACTGGTTCGGCGCGAGGGTTTCGCCGGCGAGCACGGTCAGCCCCGTCACGAGCCCGTCGTGCGGCGCGCGCACGACCGTATCGTCGAGCGCGTGCTGCGCGCGGGCGAGTGCGGCTTCGCGCGCATGGAGCGTCGCGATCGCGTCGGCGTCGTCGCCGATCGTCCGGGCGGATGCGCGCTGCTGTTCCTGCGCCTGCGCGAGCGATACGGCCGCGTCGCGCTGGCGGACCTTCGCCTGGTCGAACTGCTGCGCGCTGACGTAGCCTTGCGCGGCGAGCGGCGCGAGCCGGTTCACGTCGCGCGTCGCGAGATCGTAGTTTTGCGTTGCACGCTTGACCTGCTCGGTGGCGACCGCCGCATTCGAACGCTCGCCGATCAGCGACCGGCGGCGCGTGTCGAGCGACGCGCGCGCGAGTTCGAGATCGGCCTGCGCCTGCGCGACCGTCAAGCGATACGGTACGGGATCGATTTCGTAGAGCAGGTCGCCTTTCGCGACGCGCTGGTTTTCGTGCACCGCAAGCTGCACGATGCGTCCGCCAACGGGCGACGCGACGTGTACGACGTCCGCGTCGATCGATGCGTCGTCGGTGGATGGATAGGCCGTCGTGCGGTGGTACGCATACGCGAGCGCCGCGATGCCGAGCGCGACGATCGCGAGCGCGATCACACGGCCTTTCGTCGAGGGGCGGGTGACGCCGGCGGCCTTCATGCGAACGGCCCCGTGCCGGTGAGCCAAACGATGACGGCAACCACGAGGCCGATCGCGGTGCATACGGCGAGCTGGTAGGGTACCGTGGCGGCCCAGCCGGTCGCGACGAACACACGATGCGCGACGATCGCGCCGACGATGCCGACGATCGCACTGACGAGCCAGAGCGGGAAATACGCGCCGAACAGCACGTACGACGGTGCGCCGCGCGATGTGCAGCCCGCGAGCGGCAGGGCGGGCGCCAGAGCGGCGGCAACGCGCAGGGGCGCGCGCGGCGTTGTTTTTCTCATGGTGTGGCGAGCTCGACGTTTGGGGTGGATGCCGGGCGCGGCGCAATGCGCATCGTCGCCGCGACGACGATGCCGTGATATGGAGCCGATGATAAATCAGCACGATGCGGACCGCCAGCCGTGCGGCGGCTGGCAGCCACCGTCGCGGCTGGCTCGGGATTTTGCCGGCGAATGCTCGTGTAGGGTTGCTAATGGACTGTGAAGGGTCGTCGGGCGAAACCGGGGCAGCGGCTTTTGTTTGCCAATGCGGCGAAATCGATGCGCGAATGCCGGATTGCTGCATCAACGCCAGTGAATCCGGTCGGCAGGGCCGGGCGAGGCGATCAACGACCTGCATTCGGCGCAGTGCCGTCGTCGCGCGGCGGCGTCGCACCGGGATGGTGCTGCCGGCCGATGCGCCGACGCTCGCCACCGTGCGGAACCGCGCGAAGCCTCCCGGCGCCGCCGGCAGCACCGCCCATCGTGACGGCCGGTATCTGTGTACCATCCTGCGTAGGTGCGCCGCGCGGCGCGGAGCGGAGCCCGGCGACACGCGATGCCACGGCCCTGCTCGCCGCGCAGCGCGGAAGCGGTATCGCCACGAGGATGAGTGTTCCATGCGCAGTTTCTTTGTCCGGTTCATTGCAATCGGCGTGCTGTTCCATCTGTATGTCGGGCTGCGGATCATTCCCGACGCGTTCGCGTCGCCGCTCGCGCGCACGGTCGCGGCGCTGGTGCTGGCGAGCTTCGTCGTGCTGATCCCGGTCGGGATGTTCTCGCGCCGCTTCGACGAAGGCTGGGCCGCGACGCTGGTCGGCTGGGCCGGCTCGCTCGTGATGGGGTTCTTCTCGTCGCTGCTCGTGCTGACCCTCCTGCGCGAACTGGTGCTGCTCGGCGTGCTCGCCTGGCGGTATCTCGGACATGACGGCGCGTGGAGCGGCGCGGCATCCGACACGGCGCTCGCCGTGCTGGCAGGCGCGGTGCTGGTCAGCGCGATCGGTTTCGTCGGTGCGCGCCGCACCGCGGCGGTCAAGCGCGTGTCGATTCCGGTCGACGGGCTGCCGGCCGCGCTCGACGGGATGACGATCGTGCAACTGTCGGATATTCACGTCGGGCCGACGATCAAGCGGCCTTATATCGAGCGGATCGTGCGGGCGGTCAATGCGCTGAATGCGGATCTCGTCGTCGTGACGGGCGACGTGGTCGACGGTTCGGTCAAGCGCCTGCGCGAACACACGGCGCCGCTCGGCCGCATGCAGTCGCGCCACGGCAGCTTTCTCGTGACGGGCAACCACGAGTACTACGCTGGCGCGCACGCGTGGATCGGCGAGTTCCGGCGCATCGGCTTGAAGGTGCTGCTCAACGAGCACGTGGTGATCGAGCACGACGGTGCGCGCGCGGTGCTCGCGGGCGTCACCGATTTCACGGCGGGCGGGTTCGATCCCGCGCATCGCAGCGACCCCGAGCAGGCGCTCGCGGGCGCGCCGCACGACGTTGCCACGAAGATCCTGCTTGCGCACCAGCCGCGCAGCGCGGAAGCGGCGAGCCGGGCCGGTTTCTCGATCCAGCTGTCAGGCCATACGCACGGCGGCCAATTCCTGCCGTGGCCGCCGTTCGTGCGCCTGCAGCAGCCCGTGATCGGCGGGCTGAACCGGTTCGGCGCGATGTGGCTCTATACCAGCCGCGGCACCGGTTACTGGGGGCCGCCAAACCGCTTCGGCGTGCCGTCCGAGATCACGCTGATCCGTCTGGCACGCGGCCGGTAGAGCACGTCAGACGATGCGCGCGATATCGTCGAAATCGACGCGCGGGCTACGCGGGAACAGGCCCGCGGGGTCGCCGTAGCCCGGATTCACGAGGAAGTTGGTGGGGATCGAGGTGCCCGCGAAGAATTCGGCATCGACCTTCGCGGCGTCGAAGCCCGACATCGGGCCCGCATCGAGGCCGAGCGCACGCGCGGCGACGATTAGGTATGCGCCCCGCAGCAATGAATTGCGGAATGCGGTGGCTTCGATCAGCGCGTCGTTGCCGGCGAACCAGCTGCGCGCGTCGGCGTGCGGGAACAGGCGCGGCAGGTGCTCGTGGAACGCGAAGTCCATGCCGACGATCACGGCGACGATCACGGCCATCGTCTTCGCGAGATTGCCTTCGGACAGCGCGGGCTTCAGGCGCGCCTTCGCTTCGGGCGACTTGACGAACACGAAGCGAGCGGGGCTCGCGTTCGCCGACGTCGGGCCGAATTTCGTCAGGTCGATCAGCCGGTGCAGCAGCGCGTCGTCGACGGATTTGTCCTGCCACGCGTTGTGCGTGCGCGCCGTGAGGAACAGTTGGTCGAGGGCGGAATCGGGGAGCGTCGTGGTGGGTCCGGGAAGCATTCGGCCGGATCGCGCCGGCGGGTATGGCGGAAGAAGGTCGCGCCCCGGATAAGGGCGCGCTGTGGCAGGCCATCGATGATGGCGTGGTGCGCGAAAACGCATCGGCTACGCGACCGGCGATTGGCGTTGCGCGCGCGAGCGTGTCACGCGCCGGAACGACAGCGCATGGCGGCGCGCGTCGCCGTTGGCTACCATGCAGACATGGTTCGATTGCACCGTTCATTTTCTGTCCGATCCCGACATGTCGACGCCCGATCTCTTTGCCGATACGCCCACGCCCGACGTGGACTGGTACCCGGACTGGCTCGCGCCGGCCGATGCCGATCGCGTGCTGGCCGCGCTGCTCGACGAAGTCGTGTGGCGGCAGGACACGATCCGCACGCCGCGCGGCCGCATTCCGCTGCCTCGGCTCACCGCGTGGCAGGGCGAGCCCGATGCCGTCTACGTGTATTCGGGGATCCGCAACGTGCCTGCGCCGTGGACGCCGGCCGTTCGAGACCTGAAGCGTGCGGTCGAGACGACGTGCGGCGCGGGTTTCAATAGCGTATTGCTCAATCGCTATCGCAATGGGCAGGACGGCCTCGGCTGGCATGCGGACAACGAGCCGGAGCTCGGCGACGCGCCGGTGATCGCATCGGTGAGCCTCGGCGCGATGCGCGTGTTCGACTTGCGCCATCGTGCGACCGGCGTCGTGCATGCGTACCGGCTGACGCACGGCAGCCTGCTGGTGATGCGCGGCCGCACGCAGGCCGAATGGCAGCACCGCGTGCCCAAGGCGCCGGCCGTGCAGGGCGAGCGTGTCAACCTGACGTTCCGGCGCGTGATATCGGCGGGGTGAACTGCGCCCCATGCCGGCAGGCGAGCTTCAGTCGGGTCGTCCGATCATGCCCCGTTTTTCGGTCAATATATGCAATCGCCGCGTCCATGCGGCACGTTGCCGCACGGGAGGCGCACCGTCCGCCGGCCATGTGTCCGGGAGGCTTGTCGCATATGGGTTTCGGGTGGTTTCGATCGACCGCCTGGTTCCAATAGGCAGGTGAAAGCCCTGATGGTGCGTCGCAACATTTATTGACTAGACTAGCGAATGGCTGAAACGCGCCGCAAGCCGGCGCATCTTTTTGACATGCCCGAGCGCCGCCGATGCGACGCGCAGGGCAGGAGCACAACCCGTGACCGTACTGGACTCATCCCTCGAACCCTCGCTGCACGTCTTCGAACAAGACGGTGGATGGCAATGGGCGCTGACGGTGACACGTGCGTCCGGCGTCGGTGTAAAAGTCGTCGCATTCAGCACGGACGGCTTCCGCGGCGAAGCGGAGGCATACGCCGCCGGCCGGCTCGCCCGCGCCGAATATGACGACGCCGTAACGGCCTGACGCCGTCGCGCGCCGATCCCGCTCGCGGATCGGCGCGGCCGTTCGTTTCTCCACGGTTCTCCACGTTTTCCCGCTCGTTTTCTGCCCGTGCATCGACCGCCGCTACGCGATGCGCTATCCCGCACCGGATGCACGCGTATCGGCGGAATGTGCGTCGCGCATTGCCGCAGACCGCCGTCCCCCCGGCGACGTTCCGATGGGCAGCCCCGTCTATCGCTGTTATTCTTCCGATCGCATCAGGCTATATGACAGTCCGGCTGGCCGGTCGGATGCGCCGGGCCGTCGGCCGCCCGCGCCGGATCGTGTTGATCCGGTCCGGTCGAAAATCCATAATCAAGCATTGCGGGGCTTTCGTGAACGCTTCCATTCCGTCCATGTGCGCAGGGTCAATTCAACGATGAGCGGTGCACCGAAACCGCCGGCGAAGCCGGCCAGCGCGCCGCGCGCGACAGCCAGCGACGACGCCAGCCACGACGCCAGCCACGACGCGTCGAAGCAGGCCGCGGGTGACGACGAATCGTCCGGGGGCGGGTCGTCGTATCTGGTGCCGGGGCTTGAACGCGGGCTGCGGATCCTCGCGGAATTCTCCGCGCGCGAGCCGGTGCTCGGCGCGCCCGAACTGTCGAAGCGCATCGGCATCCCGCGCACGACGACCTTCCGCCTGCTGCAGACGCTCGAAGCGCTCGGCTTTCTCGAGCGCGTGAACGGCGATCGCTACTTCCGGCTCGGCGTCGGCGTGCTGCGGCTCGGCTTCGAATACCTGAATTCGCTCGAACTGACCGATCTCGGCGCCCCCGTGCTCGAACGGCTGCGCGACGCGACGGGCCTGTCGACGCACCTGCTGATCCGCGACCAGCGCGATGTCGTGTTCGTCGCGAAGGCGCAGAGCAACACGTCGATGTTCGGTTCGGTGAAGGTGCACGTCGGCACGCGACTGCCCGCGCATGCGACCGTGCACGGCCACGTGCTGATGGGCGACCTCACGCGCGATGCGCTGCGCCAGCTCTACCCGGAAAAGCGCCTCGAACAGTTCACCGAGCGCACGCCGGGCACTGTCGACGAGCTGTACGAACGTGTGCGTCATTACGCGCGGCTTGGCTACGCGGTCAGCGAGGCCGCGTTCGAAAGCGGGATCTCGGCCGTGACCGCGCCCGTGCGCGACCATTCGGGCGGGATCGTCGCGGCGATCACGGCGACGGTGCCGCGCTCGGAAATCGGCGAGGCCGGCGAGAAGGAACGTCTCGTCGAAGCGGTGTGCGGTGCCGCGGTCGACCTGTCGCAGCGGCTGAACTATCGGCCGCTCGAAAGCGATCCGACGTTCGCGCATGCGCGCCACCGCGTCGCGATGTTCTGACCGGTCGCGCGGCTTCGCCGATAGCCAATGAAAAAGAGCAGCCCGCGGGCTGCTCTTTTCGTTTCCGGTGCCGGGCGCGGAGCCTGGCATCCGGCACCGTTCAGAACGAGTGGTGAATGCCGGTCAGCACGATCACCTGGTTCGCGGTGCTCGATACGCCGGCCGTGAAGAACGATGCATTCGCACCGCCCGAGCCGTGTTCGTACAGCACGTTCGCGTAGAGCTGCGTGCGCTTGGACAGTGCGTAGATGTCGCCGAGCTCGACCTGCGTCCAGCGGCGGCCGGCCAGCGTCGTCGTTGCCGCGCCGCCCGCGATCGTATTGAACGCGCTGCTCTGGTAGTTCACGCCCGCGTCGTAGCTCTGGAACGTGTCGGAGTAGCCGTTCGACTGCATCTTCACGCGCGTGTAGAGGCCGTGCAGCAGGAAGTCGCCGAACCGGTACGACGCGCCCGCGCCGATGTTCTCGACCTTGTTCGCGATGTAGCCGTTCGCGGTGTTCTGCCCCTGGAACGATGCGATGCCCGTCTGGCTGATCAGGATCGAGCGGTCGTGCTCGTTCGAGTAGACGGCCGACGCCTTGAACGGCCCGTTCGCGTAGTTCAGCGCGACGCCGACCGACTTGCCGGTCGAGAAGTTCGTCGTGTTGCCGAGCGCCATCGTCGCGGCGGCCGAGAAGCCCGCGAAGTCCGGCGAACGGTACTTGACCGAGTTGTTGTACGGCACGTTGCCGGTCGCGGCGAGCCCGTCGATGTTGCCCGGGTGGAACGCATACCAGCTCATCGCGAGGTAGGCCGTGCTGAGCGGATCGAGATAGTCGAACGTCAGCGGCGTCTGGCGGCCGAGCGTCAGCGTGCCGTAGCGATCCGAACTGAGGCCGACGAACGCCGCGCGGTTCCAGATCGTGTTCGCGGTCGCGAGCTGGCCGTTGTTCGTATAGAAGCCGTTTTCGAGCTGGAAGATCGCCGCCAGGCCGCCGCCGAGGTCTTCCTTGCCTTTCAGGCCCCATCGGTCGGGCTGCGTGTTGCCCTGGATCATCGCCCATTTTGCGTGACCGCCGACGTTGTTCACGTACGCGACGCCGGCATCCAGGCTGCCGTACAGCACCACGCTGCTCTGCGCCGATGCGCCCGACATGACGCCCATTCCGATGACTGCTGCTGCTACCGCATGCTTGACCATTTGATCTCCTGATTCTCCGAACCTGATGAAAGGTGCCGCGACGGCGGACGCGGGGACGGCCGGCCATCACGCGTTCTTCACCACCTGGCGGGCATTTTTTGTGTTCCATATAAGGAACAGTGTGCCTCTGATGGAATGAAGTATAGGGGCGTCGTGGATGTGATCAAAAATAAATTTATCGGGACGGATGCATCCGACGCCACCGCGCAACACGGGGGCTGGCGTTCCGAAAAAGACGCTTAAATCCCTGCTGTAAAACAAAAATCCCCGTCCGATCAGGGGCACGACGACGCTCGCCGATCCTGCGGTCGGTGTTTTCCCTAGGGCATGCAGCTTTTTGTTTTACTCGCGGAAAGTCACTCCTATAATCACCATCCATAAACTGCTGTTCCGGATATGGAACAAATCCGGGGCAAACCCAGAGTCGATCAGAAGGAAGGGTGTGAGATGTCTGAACAATGGATTTGTGCCGGGCACGCCGGCGCGCTGTCGGAAGACACGCCGATCGAGTTCAAGCGGACCGACGGCGTCGAAATCGGGATCTACCGCGTCGGCGACGAGGTGTATGCGCTGGAGAACGTGTGCCCGCATGCATACGCGCTGCTGACGCAGGGCTTCGTCGACGAGGGCACCGTCGAATGCCCGCTGCATGAAGCCGTGTTCGACATCAAGACGGGCGAATGCCTGAAGGGCCCGGGCGGGCGCGCGCTGAAGCAGTACGCGGTGCGCCTGGCCGGTGAGGAAATCCAGATCAAGGTGGAATGACATGAAAGAAGCGACCGTCAACTTCAATCCCTTCCTGAAGCCGTGGGTGGCGCCGCAGCCGAACAACGTCGCGGGCAAGGGGCAGATCGAAATCCCGGGGCAGGTCGAGAACTGCGTGTGGCAGAACCGCAAGGCCGAGCCGACGCAGTACGAGAACGATCTCGGCGATGCGCTCGAACGCGTGTTCGAGAGCGGCGCGACCGAACTGGACGATGTCGTCGCGGGCCTGAACCGCATCGGCTTTCGCGCACCGGACGGCACGGTCTGGACGCCTGAGCGTTTCCGCGCCGAAATGGCCTCGCTGGCGGAATGAGCGCGCTTGCCGCGTGACCGCCGACCCGACGACAACCGCATCCGGAGCACACTGATGACGTCCCCCGCACAATACGAAGTCCAACACGACCCGATCCGCGACTACCTCGATCGCGGCATCAAGAACTACTGGTATCCCGTCGCTCCGAGCTGGCAGGTGTCGAACGCGCCCGTTGGCCTCACGCGCCTGTCCGAGCAGATCGTGCTGTGGCGCGATCACGAGGGCAAAGTCCACGCGCTGGAAGATCGCTGCCCGCACCGCGGCGCGCGCCTGTCGCTCGGCTGGAACCTCGGCGGCAACATCGCGTGCTGGTATCACGGCATCGAAGTCGACGGCGGCGGTACGGTCAGCCGTGTGCCGGCGGTGTCGAACTGTCCGCTCGAAGGCACGAAGTGCGTGAAGTCGTATCCGGTCGAAGAGAAGGCCGGCGCGATCTTCCTGTGGTTCGGCGACGAAGCGCACGGCGAGCCGGCGCCGCTGAACCTGCCGGAAGAACTGGTAGCCGACGAGTACGGCCACTTCCTGTGCGTGTCGAACTGGAAGTGCAATTACCAGTACGCGATCGACAACGTGATGGACCCGATGCACGGTGCGTATCTGCACGCGACTTCGCATTCGATGGCCGAAGGCGACAAGCAGGCCGACATGCGCGTGCGCAAGACGGAAACGGGCCTGATGTTCGAGAAGATCGGCCAGCGCGACGTGAACTTCGACTGGGTCGAACTCGGCGAAACCGGCTGCCTGTGGATGCGCCTCGCGATTCCGTACAAGCAGAAGTTCGGCCCGGGCGGCAACTTCGGGATCATCGGCTTCGCGACGCCGGTCGACGGCGACAACTGCCAGGTCTATTTCTGGCGTACCCGCAAGGTCAGCGGCTGGCAGCGCGACGTGTGGCGCTTCATGTACCGCAACCGCCTCGAGGGCCTGCACTGGGACGTGCTCGAGCAGGACCGCTACGTCCTCGAAAGCCTCGCGCCGCAAGCACGCGATCACGAATACCTGTACCAGCACGACGTCGGCATCACGCGCGTGCGCCGGATGCTGCGCCAGCGCGCGCAGGAACACCTGGCCGCGCTCGACGCGCACCGCGCGGCGCACGCCGCGGCGGAGCCGGCACATGGCTGAGTTCGCACCGGTCGTGTCGCTGCCGGGGCGCCGCGTGCTCGTGACGGGCGGCGCGCGTGGTCTCGGCGCGGCATTCGTGAAGGCGCTGGTCGAAGCGGGCGCGCAGGTCGCGTTCGGCGACGTGCTCGTCGAAGAGGGCCGTGCGCTGGCCGCGCAGCTCACGGAAGCCGGCCATGCCGCGCATTTCTTCACGCTCGACCTGGCCGATCCGGCGAGCATCGATGCGTTCGTCGCGCTGGGCGCCGCGGCGCTCGGCGGCATCGACGCGCTGATCAACAACGCGGCGATCACCAACTCGGGCGGCAAGCTGTCGACGGAACTCGACGTGTCGACCTGGGATGCCGTGATGAACGTGAACGTGCGCGGCGTGTGGCTCGTCAGCAATGCGGCGCTGCCGCACCTCGCGAAGTCGGGCCGCGGCGCGATCGTGAACCTCGCATCGGATACCGCGCTGTGGGGCGCGCCGAAGCTGCTCGCGTACGTCGCCAGCAAGGGCGCCGTGATCGCGATGACGCATGCGCAGGCGCGCGAGTTCGGTGCGCACGGCGTGACGGTCAACGCGATCGCGCCGGGGCTCACCGAAGTCGAGGCGACGGCCTACGTGCCGGCCGAACGCCACGCGTTCTACATGCAGGGCCGCGCGCTCACGCGTGCGCAGGTGCCGGCGGACGTGACGGGCCCGGTGCTGTTCCTGCTGTCGGACGGCGCGCGCTTCGTAACGGGCCAGCTGCTGCCGGTGAACGGCGGCTTCGTAATGAATTGAATTGTAGTTTTCACTCGGAATGAAGGAGAGGACGATGGCGGACGCAGATTTCGAACGCAAGTCGTGGGACCAGCCGGAAGACGCAAGCTTCGGCGACTGGATGGAAGGACGCGTCGCGCGCTACGCAACGCGGCGCTACGACTGGGACGCACTGAAGTTCCAGGCCGACTACGACCCGAAGTACCGTCGTGCGCAGATGCGCTACGTCGGCACGGGCGGCACGGGCGTCGCGAAGGACGTCAACACGGTGCCGGCCGGCAACTTCACGTTCTCGACGATGGTCATCCCGGCCGGCAACATCGGCCCGAGCCACATCCACATCGACGTCGAGGAAATCTTCTTCGTGCTGCGCGGCAAGATGAAGGTGATCTGCGAGCGCGACGGCGAGACCTGGGAAGCGATCCTCGGCGAGCGTGACCTGATCTCGGTGCCGCCGGGCGTGTATCGCACGGAAATCAACATCGGCGAGGAAGATGCGCTGATGTGCGTGATGCTCGGGTCGCCGAAGCCCATCACGCCGACGTATCCGCCGGATTCGCCGCTCGCGAAGATCAAGCGCTGAGACGGAGCGGAGCCAGCAATGAGTGTCATCGACAAACGTGAACGCGACCGCACCGCGGCGTTCGCCACGCTGCTCGGGCAGTTTCCCGAACAGCGCTGCGAGGCCGGCGCGGCGGGCACGATCGGTTATCGCGAGGCCGGCGCGCAGCATGCGGGCCACGCGTTGCCCGTCGTGCTGCTGCACGGGATCGGCTCGGGCGCCGCATCGTGGGTGCGCCAGCTCGACACGCTCGGCGCGTCGCGGCGCGTGCTTGCGTGGGATGCGCCGGGCTACGGCGTATCGACGCCCGTGCACGGCGCATCGCCGGCGGCTGCCGACTACGCGGCGTCGCTGAACGCGTGGCTCGAGGCACTCGGCATCGAACGCTGCGTGCTGGTCGGGCATTCGCTCGGCGCGATCGTCGCGGGCGGCTTGTCCCGTGCGGTGCCCGCGCGGATCGCCGGCCTGCTGCTGATTTCGCCCGCGGGCGGCTACGGCAGCGCGCCTGCGCAAACGCGCGACACGCGCCGCGACGCGCGCCTCGCGATGCTCGAGGAACTCGGCCCGGCCGGGCTCGCCGAGCAGCGCAGCGGCAACATGCTGTCCGGTTTCGCGAGCGACGAAGCGCGTGCATGGGTGCGCTGGAACATGGCGCGCATCGTGCCGGCCGGCTATGCACAGGCCACGCATCTGCTCGCGAACGCCGATCTCGCTTCCGATCTCGCCGGCTTTCGCGGCCGCACGGCGGTGGCGGTCGGCGCGAACGACGCGATCACGCCGCCGGCTGCATGCGAGCGCATCGCCGCGGTCGCGCACGTCGGGCTGCAGGTGATTCCGCAGGCCGGTCATGCCGGTTACGTGGAGGCGCCGGCGGTCTATTCGTCGCTGATCGACGGCTTCTGCCGCCAATGCGATCGTCAGCGGGGGCTGGAATGAGCGAACCGTTGCAACAACAGGACGCGGAAAACGCGAAGTCCGAGGCCAACTACGTGGTGCCGGGCCTCGAACGCGGACTGCGGATCCTCGCCGAATTCTCGCCGCGCGAGCCGGTGCTCGGCGCACCGGAGCTGTCGAAGCGCCTCGGCATTCCTCGCACGACGGTGTTCCGGCTGCTGCAGACGCTCGAATCGCTCGGCTTCCTCGAGCGTGCGGACAAGGATCGCAATTACAAGCTCGGGATCGCCGTGCTGCGGCTCGGCTTCGAATACCTGAGCTCGCTGGAGCTGACCGATCTCGGCTTGCCGGTGATCGAGAGCCTGCGCGACGCAACCGGCTTCACGACGCACATCGTGATCCGCGACGGCCGCGACGTGGTGTTCGTCGCGAAGGCGCAGAGCCTGTCGCCGGTGTTCAGCTCGATTCGCGTGAATGTCGGCACGCGGCTGCCCGCGCATGCGACGACCCACGGCCACGTGCTGATGGGCGACCTGTCGCTGACGGAGCTGCGTGCGCTGTATCGGGAAGGCACGCTGAACCGGATGACGAGCGCGACGCCGGAGACGGTCGACGCGCTGTACGAAGTGATCCGCGAGGATGCGCTGCGCGGCTACGGCGTCAGCAATTCGTCGTTCGAGCGCGGGATCTCGGTGGTCACGGCGCCCGTGCGCAACGACACGCAGAAGATCGTCGCGTGCATCACGGTGACGGTGCCGCGCCCGGAGATCGACGCATCGCTGATCGCCGACGGGCTGATCGACAAGGTGCAGCGCGCGGCGGCGGAATTGTCACGGCGTCTCAATTACCGCTCGGATGACGAGCACACGTTTCTGAAGGCTTTAGGACTGCGATGATTCAGATCGATCTGACCGGGCAGGTGGCGGTGGTGACGGGCGGTTCGTCCGGCATCGGCCTCGCGACTGCCGAACGGTTCCTGCAGGCTGGCGCATCGGTCGCGATTTGCGGCCGCGACGGCGAACGCCTCGCACGCGCCGAGGCGATGCTCGGCGAAAGATATCCGGGTGCGCAACTGTTCGCCGTGCGCTGCAACGTGCTCGACGAAGCCGACGTGGCCGCGTTCGCGCAGGCCGTGTCCGACCGCTTCGGTCGCGCCGACATGCTGGTCAACAACGCGGGCCAGGGCCGCGTGTCGACCTTCGCCGACACGACCGACGACGCGTGGCGCGAAGAGCTCGAGCTCAAGTACTTCAGCATCATCCGACCGACGCGTGCGTTCCTGCCGCTGCTGCGCGACGCGGCCGCACCGTCGATCACCTGCGTGAACTCGCTGCTCGCGCTGCAGCCCGAACCGCACATGGTCGCGACGTCGTCGGCGCGTGCGGGTGTGCTGAGCCTGGTGAAGTCGCTCGCGACGGAACTGGCGCCGCAGCGCATCCGCGTGAACTCGATCCTGATCGGCATCGTCGAGTCGGGTCAGTGGCGCCGCCGCTACGAAGCGCAGGCGCAGGCCGGCGAAAGCTGGGAAGACTGGACGGGCGCGCTCGCCCGCAAGAAGAACATTCCGCTGAACCGCTTCGGCAAGCCCGACGAGGCTGCCTGGGCCCTTTTTTATCTTGCAACGCATCTGTCGTCCTATACGACGGGCAGCCATATCGACGTTTCTGGAGGTTTTGCACGCCATGTCTAAAAAAACCACGGTTGGCGAGCTGATTGCCGCCTTTCTCGAGCAGTGCGACGTCAAAACCGCATTCGGTGTCATCTCGATCCACAACATGCCGATCCTCGACGCGATCAACTCGCGCGGCAACATCCGTTATGTCGGCGCGCGCGGTGAAGCGGGCGCGGTGAACATGGCCGACGGCCTGGCCCGCGTGTCGGGCGGCCTGGGCGTCGCGTTCACGAGCACGGGCACGGCGGCGGGCAACGCAGCCGGCGCGATGGTCGAAGCGCTGACGGCCGGCACTGCGCTGCTGCACATCACGGGGCAGATCGAAACGCCGTATCTCGACCAGGACCTGGCATACATCCACGAAGCGCCCGACCAGCTGACGATGCTCGACGCGATCTCGAAGGCCGCGTTCCGCGTGCGCACGGTCGAAACCGTGCTGCCGACGATCCGCGAAGCGGTGCGCATCGCGCAGACCGCGCCGACGGGCCCCGTGTCGGTCGAGATTCCGATCGACATCCAGGCTGCCGAAATCGAATGGCCGGAAGACCTCGCGCCGGCGCACGTCGCGGTGCGCGAGCACGACGACGCACGCGTCGCGAAGCTCGCCGACGCACTGGCGGCCAAGCGCCGTCCGCTGCTGTGGCTCGGCGGCGGCGCGCGTCATGCGCGTGCGGAAGTCGAACGCCTGGTGAAGCTCGGCTTCGGTGTCGTGACGAGCGTGCAGGGCCGCGGCGTGCTGCCGGAAGATCACCCGGCGACGCTCGGCGCGTTCAACGTGCATGCGTCGGTCGAAGCGTTCTACAAGACCTGCGACGCCCTCGTCGTGGTCGGCTCGCGCCTGCGCGGCAACGAGACGCTGAAGTACAAGCTCGCGCTGCCGCAGCCGCTGTTCCGCATCGACGCCGATGCGCTCGCCGACAACCGCGGCTATCGCAACGAGCTGTTCGTGCACGGCGATTCGAAGCGCGTGCTGGCCGAGCTGGCCGACCGCCTCGAAGGCCGCCTGTCCGTCGATCCGGAATTCGCCGCCGATCTCGCCGCTGCGCGCGAGCAGGCCGTCGCGGACGTGTCGAAGGGCCTGGGGCCGTACAAGACGCTCGTCGACACGCTGCAGGCTGCAGTGGGCCGCGACTACAACTGGGTGCGCGACGTGACGATCTCGAACAGCACGTGGGGCAACCGCCTGCTGAAGATCTTCGAACCGCGCGCCGGCGTGCATGCGCTGGGCGGCGGCATCGGCCAGGGCATCCAGATGGGCATCGGCGCGGCGCTGGCCGGTTCGGCGGCGAAGACGGTGTGCCTCGTCGGCGATGGCGGCCTGATGGTCAACGTCGGCGAACTGGTGACGGCCGTGCAGGAAAACGCGAACGTGATGATCGTGCTGATGAACGATCAGTGCTATGGCGTGATCCGCAACATCCAGGACGCGCAGTATGGCGGCCGCCGCTGCTTCGTGCAGCTGCACCAGCCCGATTTCGCGCAGTTCTGCGCGAGCTTCGGCCTCACGCACTACCGGATCACGTCGCTCGACCAGGCGGAAGCGATCGTGCGCGAAGGGATCGCGAAGGAAGGGCCGGTGATGGTCGAAGTCGACATGCTGTCGGTCGGCTCGTTCGCATCGAACTTCGCGGGCCCGCCGGTCAAGAAGGAAGAAACGCCGTCGGAGCGGCAATATGCTTAACGGACGCCACCCGGGCCACGGACACGGGCATGCGCCCGTCGACGTCGCGATGATCGGCTTCGGTGCGATCGGCGCCGCGGTGTATCACGCGGTCGAGCACGATGCGTCGCTGCGGGTTGCGCACGTGATCGTGCCCGAGCACCAGCGAGCCGCGGTGCAGGACGCGCTCGGCGGCGCGGTGGAGGTCGTGTCGTCGGTCGACGCGCTGGCCCGCCGCCCCGAGTTCGCGCTCGAATGCGCGGGCCACAGCGCGCTCGTCGATCACGTCGTGCCGCTGCTGAAGGCCGGCACCGACTGCGCGGTCGCTTCGATCGGCGCGTTGTCCGATCTCGCGCTGCTCGACGTGCTGTCGCAGGCCGCCGACGAAGGCGACGCGACGCTCACGCTGCTGTCTGGCGCGATCGGCGGGATCGATGCGCTGGCGTCGGCGAAGCAGGGCGGCCTCGACGAGGTGCTGTACGTTGGCCGCAAGCCGCCGCTCGGCTGGCTCGGCACGCCGGCCGAGGCGCTGTGCGACCTGCGCGCGATGACCGAAGAGAAGGTGATCTTCGAAGGCACCGCGCGCGATGCCGCGCGGCTGTATCCGAAGAATGCGAATGTAGCGGCGACCGTCGCGCTCGCGGGCCTCGGCCTCGATGCGACGCGCGTGCGCCTGATCGCCGATCCGGCGGTCGCGCGCAACGTGCACCGCATCACCGCACGCGGCGCGTTCGGCGAGATGTCGCTCGAAATGAGCGGCAAGCCGTTGCCCGACAACCCGAAGACATCCGCGTTGACCGCGTACAGCGCGATCCGCGCGCTGCGCAATCGCGCGGCCCGCTGCGTGATCTGAGCGGGACGGCAGGCCAACCCGGCATTCGGGCCATTGAACGCCCGCCTGCGCCACGGCGCGGGCGGCTGCGCAGAGACAGATTTGTGGGACTTGTGACATGACTCCTTTCGATACGAGCCTCGTACCCAACGGCGACATCCTGATCGGCGGCGAGTGGCGGCGCGGCCGTGGCGCGCCTTACGCGAGCATCTATCCGGCCGACCAGTCGCTGAACATGGAAGTGTCGACGGCGAACGCGGAAGACGCGGCCGACGCCGTCGTGGCCGCCGACGCCGCGTGGCGTCGCGCCGACTGGGCCGGCCTCAAGCCGCACCAGCGTGCGCTGGTGCTGTACCGGATCGCCGACCTGATCATGCAGCGTCACGAGGCGCTCGCGAACCTGCAGCGCCGCGACAATGGCAAGCCGATCGGCGAGACGCGCGTGCTGGTGGCGAGCGCGGCGAATACGTTTCGTTATTTCGCGGCGTGCCTGGAAACACTCGACGAAGAACTGACGCCGTCGCGCGGCGATTACCTGACGATGAGCGTGCACGAGCCGATCGGCGTGATCGCGGCGATCACGCCGTGGAACTCGCCGATCGCCTCCGACGCGCAGAAGCTCGCGCCGGCGCTCGCCGGCGGCAACGCGGTGGTGCTCAAGCCGGCCGAAGTCACGCCACTCGTGTCGCTCGCGCTGGCCCGCATCTGCGAGGAAGCCGGCGTGCCGAAGGGCGTGCTGAGCGTGCTGCCCGGCAAGGGCTCGGTGATCGGCGACGTGCTGGTGCGCCATCCGCTCGTGAAGAAGGTGTCGTTCACCGGCGGCACCGAAGTGGGCCGCGGCATCGCGCGCATCGCGGCGGAAAAGCTGATGCCCGTGTCGCTGGAGCTCGGCGGCAAGTCGCCGACGATCGTGTTCGACGACGCGGATCTCGATCATGCGGTGAACGGCGTGTTGTACGGGATCTTCAGCTCGTCGGGCGAGGCGTGCATCGCCGGCTCGCGCCTGTTCGTGCACCGCGCGGTGTACGACGCATTCATGCAGCGGCTGGTGGCCGGCGCGCGCAAGCTGCGCGTGGGCGACCCGACGCGTCCCGACACGCAGATGGGTCCGCTGATCACCGCGAAGCATCGCGAATCGGTGGAGCGCTACGTCGCGCTCGGGCTGGAAGAAGGCGGCCGCCTGCTGTGCGGCGGCGAGCGGCCGTCCGGCGACGGGCGCGAGAACGGCTTCTTCTATCAGCCGACGATTCTCGAAGGCTTGCCGAATAGCGCACGCATCTGCCAGGAAGAAATCTTCGGGCCGGTGCTGGTCGCGATGCCGTTCGACGACGACGCATCGCTGATCGCGCAGGCGAACGACAGCGTGTTCGGTCTTGCCGCCGGCATCTGGACGCGCGACTACAAGCGCGCATGGCGCACCGCGCGCGCGCTGGAGACGGGCACCGTCTGGATCAACACGTACAAGCTGTTCTCGATCTCCACGCCGTTCTCGGGCTGGAAGGAGAGCGGGATGGGCCGCGAGAAAGGGCGTCTCGGCATCCGCGAGTACATGCAACAGAAGAGCCTCTACTGGGGCTTGAACGACGCGCCGCTGCCGTGGGCAAACTGAGCGAAGGGGAATGACGCAATGAGCATCTTGGGTATCGAGCAGATCACGTACGGGGTCGACGACCTCGCGACGTGCAGGCGCTTTTTCGCCGACTGGGGCTTGAAGGAAATCGCGCACGACGACACGCGCGCCCGTTTCGAGACGATGAACGGCTGCACCGTGCTGGTCGTGAAAGGCGATGATCCGTCGTTGCCGCCTGCATTCGAAGCGGGTCCGACGCTGCGTGAAGTCACGTGGGGCGTCGCGACGCAGCAGGACGTCGACGCGCTGCGCACGAAGCTGGCCGGCCAGCCAGGCTATTACGCGCAGGACGATGCGGTCGGCTGCATCGATCCGAACGGCATGGCGATCCGCGTCGAAGTGACGCGCAAGCGCGCACTCGACATCACCGGCTCGCCGTCGAACGTGTGGGGCCAGACGGCGCGGGTCGACCAGCCAAGCCCGATCTATGCGCGCGCCGAGCCGGTCGAGGTCGGGCACGTGGTGTTCTTCACGAACTGCCTCGACGCGCAGGAGACGTTCTATCACGAGCTGCTCGGCTTCGAGACGTCGGATCGTTACCCGGGCCGTGGCGCGTTCATGCGCTGCGCGCCGCACGGCGGCCATCACGACCTGTTCCTGCTCGCGCTGCCCAACGGCAAGCGCGGCCTGAACCATGTCGCGTTCACCGTGCGCGACATCCACGAAGTGTTCGGCGGCGGCATGCACATCGACCGCTGCGGCTGGGAAACGCAGCTCGGCCCGGGTCGTCACCCGGTGTCGTCCGCGTACTTCTGGTACTTCCAGAATCCGGCCGGCGCGCTGATCGAGTACTACGCGGACGAAGACGTGCTGACGCCCGAATGGCAGCCGCGCGAATTCGAACCGGGCCCGACCGTGTTCGCCGAATGGGCCGTCGACGGCGGTCTCGACGGCAACACGCGCCGGCAGAAGAACGCGAAGGCGCCGGAAGGCAAGTTCATGACGGAGCGCAAATCATGACCGAAGCGAACACGCAGGCGCCGGCCGCGCCCGGCACCGTCGTCGTGATCGGCGGCGGCCAGGCGGCCGGCTGGGTGCTGAAGACGCTGCGCGCGGAAGGGTTCGCGGGCCGTCTCGTGATGATCGCCGACGAGCCGCACCTGCCGTACGAGCGTCCGCCGCTGTCGAAGGCCGTACTGGCCGGCGACGCCGACATCGAAACGGTGCGCGTGGTGCGTCCGGACGAATTCGACGCACTGAACGTCGACGCATGGCAGCCGGAGCGTGCGGCGTCGATCGACCGCGCGCGCCGCGTGGTGAAGACCGAAAGCGGCCGCGAGATCGAATATGACCGGCTCGTGATCGCGACCGGCGGCACCTCGCGTCGTTTGCCCGATGCGATCGTCAACACGCCGAACCTGCATTACCTGCGCACGCTTGACGAAGCGGCCGCACTCGGCGAGAAGCTGCGTGCGAGCCGGCGCGTGCTGGTGATCGGCGGCGGCTGGATCGGTCTCGAAGTCGCGGCCACCGCGCGCAAGCTCGGCGTCGACGCGGTCGTCGTCGAAGGCGCGCCGCGTCTGTGCGGGCGTTCGGTGCCGCAGATCGTGTCGGACTTCCTGCTCGACCTGCATCGCGCGAACGGCGTCGACGTGCGGGTCGGCGCGGCGCTCGCGTCGCTCGACGCGCAGCCGGGCGACGCGTCGAAGGTCCGCGCCACGCTCGCCGACGGCACGACGATCGACGCCGATTTCGCGGTGGCCGGCATCGGCCTCGCGCTGAACGCGACGCTCGCGAGCGATGCGGGCCTGGCGATCGACGACGGCATCGTCGTCGACGAATTCGGTGCGACCAGCGATCCGGCGATCTTCGCGTGCGGCGACGTGGCGAACCATCACAACGGCTGGCTGAAGCGGCGCGTGCGGCTTGAATCGTGGGCGAACGCGCAGAACCAGGCGATCGCGGCGGCGAAGGCCGTGCTTGGCGTGCGTGCGCCGTATGCGGAGATTCCGTGGTTCTGGTCCGATCAGTACGACGTGAATCTACAGATCCTCGGCGATCTGCCGGCCGACGCACAGGTCGTCGTGCGCGGCGATCTCGGCGCGCGACGCGCGACGCTGTTTTTCGTTGGTGAAGGGCACGTGAGAGGTGTCATCGCCGTCAACAACGCACGCGAGCTCAAGCTCGCGCGCAAGTGGATGAACCAGGGCCGGGCAGTGGATACGGAAGCCCTGGCAGACACGACCCAAGCGCTTGCCTGACCGGCCAACCCGGTAAAAAGATCCAGGAGACACCCCGCATGAGCACTTTCGACAACGTCGTGGCCGGCAGGGCCACGATGGAAGCCGCCGCCTCCACGCCCGGCGCGATCATCGCGCGGCTCGAGCGGCTTCCGGCCAACTCGATGCAGATCCGCGCGCGCGTGCTGATCGGCACCGCGACGTTCTTCGACGGCTTCGACGTGATCACGATCGCGGCGACGCTGCCGCTGCTGATTCACAAATGGGGGCTGTCGCCGACGCAGATCGGCATGTTGATCGCGTCCGGCGCGATCGGCCAGCTGATCGGCGCATTCCTGTTTCCCGCGCTGGCGGAGAAGCACGGCCGCGTGAAGGCGATTGCATGGAGCTCGGCCGTGATCGGCGTCACCAGCATCGCGTGCGGCTTCGCGCCGACGTTCGAGATATTCGTGCTGCTGCGGATCCTGCAGGGGCTCGGTCTCGGCGGCGAGTTGCCGGTGGCGGCAACGTACATCAACGAAATCACGCGCGCGCACGGCCGTGGCCGTTTCGTGCTGCTGTACGAAATCGTGTTCCCGATCGGCCTGCTGGTATCGATGGCGCTCGGCGCATGGCTCGTGCCGAGGTTCGGCTGGGAGATCATGTACTTCGTCGGCGGGTTGCCGCTGATCCTCGCGCTGCTGCTCACGCATCTCGTGCCGGAATCGCCGCGCTGGCTCGCGTCGCGCGGGCGGCTCGCGGAAGCCGGGCGTGCGGTGGGCGTGTTCGAATCGGCGGTGCGCGGCGAACTGCCGCCCGTCACGCAGGCGGCCGCGTTCGACGAGATGGTGCGCCAGCACCCGAAGCGCCGCATGAGTGACCTGTTCAGCGCCGCGTATCGCAAGCGCACGCTCGCGGTGGCGACGCTGTGGGCGACCTGCGGGTTCATCCAGTACGGGCTGTCCACGTGGCTGCCGACGATCTACAAGAACTTCTATCACGCGCCGCTGCAACTCGCGCTGAACCTCGCGGTGATCGGCTCGGTGATGGGCGTGTTCGGTTCGCTCGCGTCCGCGCTGCTGGTCGACAAGCTCGGCCGCAAGCCGGTGATCGTGTGGTCGTTCGTGTTGTGTGCGTTGTCGCTGGCGTTGGCGGGCATCTATCACGCCTCGTCGGTGTACGTCGTCGCGATCTTCTGCTCGCTGTCGCTCGGGCTGATGGCGTCGGGCTTCATCACCGCGTACGTCTATACGCCGGAACAATATCCGACGAGCATCCGCGCGTCGGGCTGCGGGCTCGGCAGCGCGTGGCTGAAGGTTGCGTCGTTCGCGGCGCCGATGATCGTGCCGCACGCGATCGTCGGCGGCAATCTCGCGCCGGCGTTCTACCTGATCGGCATCGTCCCGCTGATCGCGGCGGTGACCGTGCACTTCGTCGGGATCGAGACGAAGGGCAAGGTGCTCGAAGCGCTGGAAGCGTAAGCGCGGCTGGCAGCAACGGTCGACAGGGAAGGCCCGGACGATGTCCGGGCCTTTTTGCATTGGCGCGGATCGAACGCGCCGGGCAGCGTGCACGTGCGGCTTGCATGTTCTAATTCGCGGTCCCGTTTTTTTCGCCGGCCGTCGCCATGCCCTTGTTCCAGCCCGTCACGCTGCATACTTCCCGCCTCGTCCTGCGCCCGCTTCGCGAAACGGATGCGCATGCATTCTTCGACATCTGGTCGGATATGGAAGCCATGCGCTATTTCTCGTTTGCACCGCTCACCGATCCGGCACAGGCTGCCGAGCGCGTCGCGCGCAATCTGACTACGACCGCCAGCGGCCAGGATCTGGTTTGCGTACTCGAAGCGCGCGACACCGGCGATGTGCTTGGCGAATGCGTGCTGTTTCATGCGCATGAGCAATGCCGGCGTGCCGAGATCGGCTTCAGCCTGCGTCGTCGGTACTGGCGCGGCGGATATATGCGCGAGGCGGCAGCGGCCGTGCTCGAGCACGCGTTCGGCACGCTGCGCCTGAATCGCATCGAAGCCGACATCGATCCGCGCAACGTCGCATCGGCCGGGCTGCTCGAAAAGCTCGGATTCGTCAGGGAAGGCGTGCTGCGCGAACGCTGGATCGTCGGCGACGAGGTGTCGGACAGCGCGCTGTACGGGTTGCTCGCGAGCGATCCGCGCGGATAACGTGGCCGGGCACGCGGTATTGATCCGGCGATCGCGGACTTCGCGAATCTGCGGCCGCCGGGTTCGATTCGACACTCGGCCGGGGTGCTGCCACACGTTCATGCTTGCGTGAGCCAGCCCTCGACCATGTCCCTTCCACGCAGCATCGTGACCCATCGGTCCGGCAGCGCCTGCTCGCCATGCAGTGCGCCGGCGAGGCTGCCCGCGATCGCCGCGGTCGTGTCGGTGTCGTTGCCGAGCGCGATCGCTCGCTTCACGCAGTCTTCGTAGCTGTCCGTCGACAACAGGCAATGGATAGCCGACCAGAAGCTGTCGACCACGTAGCCCGAGCCTTGCGGTGCATCGAAGCGGCCGTCGAGCACGACCTTCAGTTCGAACGCGTCGACCGTGCCTTCGTAGCGCGTCAGGAGTTCGTCTTCCGCCGTGCGTACCGCATCGGGCGCGGGCTGGCCGTCGACGATTCCGAGTGCCGTCAACGCATACAGCGCGCAGCACAGCTGCGAGCGCGGATGCGCGTGCGTGACGACGCTCTGCTTGCGCGCAAGCCGGATCGCTTCGTCGCGTGACGCGGCGACCATGACGACCGGAAAGCAGCGCATCAGCGATCCGTTGCCGTTGTCGCGCTCATCGGCGGGGCCGGCCGCGGCCGAGGTGGTGCCGGCTGCCAGTGCGTGAAGCGCACGCTGCGTCTGCAGGCCGACGTCGAACACGCGGCCGTCCGGCGTGAACGCGCCGCGATGAAGCCAGTCCTGCAGGTTGCCGGCGAAGGTGTCGAGATTCAGGCCGCGGTCGTGCGACAGCGCATCGAGCAATGCGAGCGCCTGCGCGCCGTCGTCGCTCCAGGTGCCGGGCGGCACGCCGGCGTGCGTGCGCGCAAAGCCCGGTGGCGGCGTCATGTCGATCGCGGCGGGGGAGGGGAGTGCCGACGCGGCGTGGAATTCATACGGGACGCCCAGCGCGTCGCCGATCAGCAGGCCAAGCAGGCCGCCGCGCAGGCGGGATGGTCGGTTCGGAATGGGAGTCATCGGATCGTGTTCGGGTGGCCGGCGCGTGCCGCGCAAGATCGTGCAGACTAGACGAATCGCGTCCGCATGCCTAGGGTCAGCCCCATGCATGAATTTTCCAGAGCCGGGGGCGTGCCCTGGTCAACGCGGCGTGTGCGGTGCGAACGAATGTCGCATCGGTGCCGTTGCGCGGTGGACTGGCGTCGAACGGTAGCGTGCATGACGATACCGGGAAGACGACGAACGATGGCCAGGAAATTTCCGCTGCATCCGGTACATCCGGAACGGATCCGCTCCGATTAACCATGACGGTGATGGAACTGCTTGGCAGCGCGAACACCGGGCGCTTCGTCGCGCAGCAGCCGAGCGCCGTGCATGTGACGCCGGTGGCGGGCAAGGCGATCCTCGTGTCGGGCCACGAGCTTGGCGATCTGCACGCATTGCCCGAACAGACGGCCGGCACTGGCCAACACGCGCAACTGGGACGGGTGCCTCGAATTCCTGATCCGGCTGCGGCCGGACGGCCGGTTCTCGACCTATCTGCGCGAGCACGCGCGGCCGGGCGATCCGCTGATCGTGCGCGTGCCGATGGGCGGGGGCGGATTGGGCCGGTTTTCGCGGCACACTGGTCGAGGCGTTGCGCGCGGCGCTCGCGCAGGGTTCGGTGCTGCCGGATATCTACGTGCGCAGGCCGCCGCCGCTGGCGGAGAGGGCGATGGAAGTCGCGGTCGGGGCCGGCGTGCCGGATGCGCAGTTCGCGAGCGAGCGGTTCACGGTGTGACGCGGAGGGATTCCTTCTGACCAGTGTCTTGCCGGATCGCATGGCCAAACGTACTCTTGGTTGAAACCCGGAACCGCGAGCACGTTACCGACCATGCAAGCCCATCCTCTGCGTCTTTCCACCGGCGACGATCTGCGCGCGTCGATCGAGCATGCGTTGCGCGGGCTCGACGCGCACGCGGCCTTCGTCATCCAGGGCATCGGCAGCCTGAACGTCGCGCAGTTGCGTTTTGCCGGCGTGGACGCGCCAACCGAACTGCGCGGCGACCTCGAGATCCTGACGCTCGCCGGTTCGGTATCGCCGGACGGTGCACACCTGCATATGTCGGTGTCGGATGCGCAAGGTCGCGTATCGGGCGGGCACGTCTCGAGCGGGTGCGTGGTCCGCACGACTGCCGAGATACTGCTCGTGCTGTTGCCCGCACATCGTTTCTCCCGCGAGCCCGATGCGGGCACCGGATTCAACGAGCTGGTGATTCGTCCGGAGGCGGGGTGAGCGGGCGAGAACTGTTACGGAAAGCAGACTTGTTCAGCACGTGTGGAAGCAGAGGGTGCAGGAGAGGGGGCGTGCGCAGCGCGCACGCGAACGACGTCGGCCCAAGTGCCGGGCCGCGACGGACGTTGCCGGGAGACACACACCCGGCGCTATAACGAGCGCATGCCCGACGTACTGCGGTGGCCGCTCACGTGCCGGCATTCGGGCCGATTCGACGGCGCGCTGCCGCTACCCGCATGTCAATGGTTGCGGCGGTGCACAACGGGAAAACGACGACGCGCGCTGACTGCGACCGGCTTCGATTAACCCGTTCGATGCGAGCGCAACCGACTCGGTTGTTGCTCTGCGTCAGCGGGACGCCATCGCGACATCCGGCGCACCGCGTCCGGTCACCAGGCAACCGGACATGAAGGCTTCGCTCTGGCTGCCGGCCGCCGCGTTGCCGAAGCCTCGGCTGAGCGCGTCGTACTTGATCTGTTCGGCAGCCTGCGTGCACGCCAGCGGGCTCGCGTCGCGGCCTTGCGCGTGCAGCATTGCACGGTCGCCGATCAGATAAACCAGCAGCGCGAAAAAAACGACGTGTACGGTTCGTCTCATGGTTCGTCTCCTAGTCGCTCAAGCGTAACGCGGACCGGTTCGAAGAAACACTTGGGGGTTCCCCCCGGTAAACGTCTGCTGAAACGCTGACCGTCAGCGGGGATCGTGTCCCATTTTGTTGCGTTCCAGCCGGGAAAAACAGGGGGGAGGCGGCGTAGCAGGCGCGCGATTGACGCGAATTTGACGAATATCAGAGTACGGACGGGGCGCGACGGTCGAGCTGCCGTTCAAAGCGATAGCATGAATACATGTTTTGACGGAGCGCGATGGGCGGCGAGCGATGAGCACATCGGTTCCTGGCGAAGCCGCTACGTATTGAACATCGCTATCGAAATAGTGAGGAATCCAAATGCTTGACGTGTCTTCCGTGTTGATCAGTCTGGCGCCGATGTGGGCAATTCTGCTGGTGGCGTCGTCCGCAGCGACCTATCTGGTGTTCTGGCGCAAGGTCATCAAGTAAGCGCCGCGCGACAGGAATCGCCCTGCTGTTGCGCGCTTCGATCCCGTGTCCGTTCGGGCCGGCACATCGGCGCTTCGGCAGCGTTTCAGTCGCGATGCCGCGCAGTGCGCGCCGCGACGAAACCCGCGACGCGAAGCGGGCGCACCGCTTATTGCACCGCGGTCACCGGCACATTCGAGATCCGCACGAGCCGCGCCATCATGCTGCGCCCGAACATCGACAGCAGCGAGTGAAGGGGATCGTGCCGCGGTGCGACGACGACGATTTCGTCGCATCCGGTTTCGGCCGCAACGGTCGCGATCGTATCGGCCACCGGCCCGACCTTCTTCACGACGCTGTAGCGCACGCCGGCTTCCCGCAGAATCTGCTCGGCCATCGCCAGATCGTCGCACGCGAATTTCTCCTCGATCGAGCGCAGCCGCGACAGCGGGTGAAAGGCCTCGAGCCGCGTCGCCTCGAGCGGGGCCTGTACGTTGATCAGCACGATCTCCGACGCGCAGCGTTCGCGGTACAGGAACGTCGCATGGCGGACCGCCTGAAGCGAGCGGGGTGAGTGACCGACCGGAACCAGCAGCTTGAGCATGGAGAATGCCCCGAAATCGAGATGTTTCCAGCGTAGCGGGGCGCAGGATCGCGCAATCTAAAGAGATCGGGCGGCCGCGTAAAAATGTCGTTAACGTCCCGCTGCGTCGGGCGGCGCCTATTAGAAATATAAGAAATTTAAGTTTATGCGCATAAACATTTTTATCGGCAGGCCCGGCGCGAACGGCCGCGCGATGGGGTAATCCGATCCAGCGGAGCGCCACATCGATTTAGTCGGATCCTCAATGAATCGCGACGGAAAATATCGAAGGTCGCCCGTCCGGCGTCGCGTAGAGTAGAGCATCATCGGCCGCGGCGCGGCCCGTTCCGGCCGCCGGGGCGGACTGCTGCCGTCACGCGGCCCGCCTACCATTCCGGTTTCAGGAGACCCCGCATGCCGCACGGCGCCCCGCAGCTTCTCGCCCCCGCATCCATCACCGTCGACCCGATCGTGCGCCTGTCGGCCGGCGAGCTCGCATCGGCGATCCGCAGCAAGACGGTGTCCTGCGTCGAGACGATGCGCGCGTATCTCGATCACGTCGAGCGCGTGAACGGCGCGGTGAATGCGCTGGTTTCGCTGCGCGATCGCGACACATTGCTCGCCGAAGCCGCCGAAAAGGATGCCGCGCTCGCACGCGGCGAGTATCAGGGCTGGCTGCACGGGATGCCGCAGGCGCCGAAGGATCTCGCGATGACGAAGGGGCTGCGCACGACCTACGGCTCGCCGATCTTTCGCGATAACGTGCCGCAGGCGGATTCGGTCGGCGTCGGACGGATGCGTGCGGCCGGCGCCATCTTCATCGGCAAGACCAATACGCCGGAGTTCGGTCTCGGCTCGCATACGTTCAACGAAATCCACGGCGCGACGCGCAATCCGTACGACCTGACGAAGAGTGCCGGCGGCAGCAGCGGCGGCACGGCGGCGGCGTTGGCAGCGCGGATGTTGCCGGTCGCGGATGGCAGTGACTTTGGCGGCTCGCTGCGCAATCCGGCCGCGTTCTGCAACATCTACGGTTTCCGCCCGTCGCAGGGTCGCGTGCCGCGCTGGCCGGGCGTCGACGTGTACATGCAGCAGCTCGGCATCGAAGGGCCGATGGGCCGCACGGTCGGCGACGTCGCGCAACTGCTGTCGATCCAGGCCGGCTACGATCCGAACGATCCGCTGTCGCTCGCGGAGGATCCGGCCGTGTTCGCGAAGCCGCTCGACAAGGATCTGCGCGGCGAACGCATCGCATGGGTCGGAGACTGGAACGGCTATCTGGCAACCGAACCCGGTGTGCTCGCACAGTGCGAAAAGGGCTTGGCGACGCTGCGCGAGATCGGCTGCGACGTCGATGCCGCGCTGCCGGCGTTTGCGCCCGACCGGATCTGGCGCCTGTGGCTCGCGCATCGTCACCTGCTGTCGGGCGGCGGACTGCTCGCGCACTATCGCGACCCGGCGCGGCGCGCGCTGTTGAAGCCTGAGGCGATCTACGAGGTCGAAGGGTTGCTCGCGATGCAGGGTGCGGCGGTGTTCGATGCGAGCATCGAGCGCACCGCGTGGCACCAGGCCGTGTTGAGTTTCTTCGATCGCTACGACTTCATCGCCGCGCCGACGGCGCAGGTGTTCCCGTTCGACGTCGAGCAGCGCTGGCCGACGGAGATCGCGGGCCGTGCCATGGATACGTACCATCGCTGGATGGAAACGGTCGTGCCGTGGACGCTGGCCGGCTGCCCGGTGATCAGCGTGCCGGTCGGTTTCAACGACGCGGGGCTGCCGATGGGGATGCAGCTGATCGGCCGGCCGCGCGCGGATCTCGCGGTGCTGCAACTCGCGCGTGGCTACGAACGGGCGGCCGACTGGGTCGGCCAGCGCGTGCCTGACTGGATGGCTGCCTGACGCGCGCCGCGCCGGGGTGGTCGACAAAGAGCGGCGGGCGCGCATGCCGATGCACGCTCGCCGCCGTGCACATTAGAACGCAATGTTGGTCCGCAGGCCGAGCACGAACGTATTGCGCAGCGACGCACGCGGATCCGACGGATTCTGGCCGGCGCCCGCATTGAACGTGTACTGCGCGTCGGCCTGGATCTGCCACCACGGCGCGACCTGATAGTTGTAGGTGGCTTCCAGTGCGGTCTCGCTGCCGCGCACGCCATACGGCGCGCCGTCGAATGCGAGCGCATCCCGGTCGAGCGCGCGCGCGTGACGGCCGACCTTGATGTAGGTGAGCGCGAGGCCCGCCGAGTCGTTGTCGCGGCCGGCGAACGGCGCCTTCAGCACGACGCCGACGTTGGCCGCCGCGCTGACGAGATTGCGGTCGCCCGGCGCGCCCATCACGCGCGCGAACACGCCGAGGCTGCGCGGGCTGTCGGGGCCGGCGCGCCACACCATCTGATCGGCCACCGCATATACGCTGTAGTCGCCGCGATGCGGCCGGCCGATCGCGCTCGAATCGGCGCTCGCGAGCGAGCGGCCCGTCGTGTCGTCGCGCTGGTCCGCGAAGCTGCCGCTGTGATACCAGACGCCGAGCTTGTAGGTGCCGGGCAGCCCGGCCGGCGTTTTCGTGCCGCCAGCGGCGCCTGCCTGGTTGATCGCGTATTGCAGCTCGCCGATGAAGAACGCGCCGTCGTGCAGGTTGAAGTTCGTGCCGCTGCGATTGTTCGGGTTGTTGCCGACCGGGTCGCCGTCGAACACGCCGGCGAGCGCCGTCAGCGACGGCGTGAGCTTCGCGCGCACCCGCACGCCGAGCGCGGACAGCGGATACGCGGGGCCGCCGCTCGGCAGGTCGTACGACGGCAGCGCGGGCCAGCCGAACATCGTGTTGAGGAAGAGCGACGAGTACTCGCTGGTCAGGAATTCCTGGTCGACGGCCTGCTGGCCGACCCGCACGTCGACGCGGTCGTCGAGCAGCGCCTGCTGATACCAGAGTTCCCACAGTCGCGTGGCGTCGTCGGCTTCGATGCCGCTCGCCGTGTTCAGCGTGCCGAGATAGTTCGGGCTGAATTGGCGGCCGTGGATCTGCAGTGCGCTGACGCTGAAATTGCCGCCTTTCCAGCCGAATGCCTTGTCGGTATCGACGCCGAGCGTCATCGTCGTCACGCCGTGGTACGCGACGCCGCGCTCGAGGCCGCCGCGCAGGTTGCCCAGCAACTCGCTCGTTTCGGTCAGCGCGAACGTGACGCCGTACTTGCCGAGCCACGGGCGAATGCCGCCCATGTCGCCGAGCAGCGTGTCGCGCGTCCACAGGCTGTCGGAGGCGGGCGCGTCCGCTTCGGGTTGTGGTGCGGACGCCGTCTTCGGCGCCTCTTGCGCGAAGGCCGCGCCGGCGATCAGCTGGGCGGCGCACGCGAGCGCGACGACGGACAGGCGGCGGGGCGTGCGACGGGAAATGCGGTGCGACGCGCGGCGTGACGAGCGGTCGGCCACGACGACGGGCGCGGGACCGGGCAGCGAAACAGGCGACATGAAATTCCTTGCGGGTAAGGCGATGAGCGCGTCGCGCGGCAGCGCGCGGGAAATTGAAAGCGGAAGCGGAGCGAATCGTAAGAAACACGCATCCCGTCGTCAATTGCCGGAACCCGAAATAAACGATATTGATGCGGAAAAGGAACGAATTTCGATGTGTGCTTGATATCGCGCAGCCGGTCCGGATGAATGCGCGACGCGAGGTAATGAGACGGCGGAATTGCAAGCGGCATCGACAGGCGATTTCGTTTCGATGTGTTTCAGTCGTTGCGGCGGTGCGCGACGCGCTTCGAAAATGTCGGCCTCAATCATTCCGGCACGAGGGAAACACATGGAGCACATTCGCGCGACGGGCAAGCGCCTGGCAGCGGCGGGCATCGCATTCGGCATCCTGCTTGGCGTGAACGGCACCGCGCATGCGCAACTCGACCTGCAGTCGATCGGATCGTCGCTGCTCGGTGGCGGGCAGCAACAGGCCGCGCCCGCGCAGGGCGGCGTCGCGCAATTGATGCAGGCGTACGTCGGCGCGAACCGGCAGGTGCTGGCCGGCCAGTCGTCGCTCGCATCGGCGATGGGGCTGACCGGCGCGGCCGGGCAGGCGCAGCAGGCTGCCGGCCTGCTGGGCGACGGCAACGCATTGACGCCGGCCGCGCTGTCGCGGATGGGCGGCGCGCAGCAGTCGGTCTCGCAGGCGCTCGGGCAGGCCTTCGCGAGCGGTGGCGCGACGCAAGGCCCGGTCGACAAGCAGGCTTTCAGCAGCGGCCTCGCGTCGCTCGGCCAGGGCCTCACGCAGTATTCGCAACTGCAGTCCGGGCTCGGCAATCTCGGTTCGACGAGCGCCGCGTCGCTGCTGCAGTCGGGCCTGAACCCGCAGAACATGCAGGCCGCGTCGTATATCGCGCAAAGCGCGCCGGGCCAACTGCAGTCGCTCACCTCGACGCTCAGCCAGGCCGTGCAGTTCGCGACGAGCCAGGGCATTGCGGTGCCGCCGGTCGCATCGTCCGCGCTGAAGCTGCTGCCGTAACGGCACCGCATACCGTGCGCGACGCGGTGCCGGCGTCGCGCGCGGCTCGCCAGGATGGCCCCGCGTAACATGGGGGTTTCGCTCGATGCTATCGTGGCGTGTCCCCTGTTATCGGTGCCGGTTCATGACTGACTCGTTCGACCTCCCGCGCTACTTCGCCCGCATCGGCTACGACGGCCCGGCCGAGCCGTCGCTCGACGTGCTGCGCCGATTGCATCTGCTGCACCCGCAGGCGATTCCGTTCGAAAACCTCAATCCGCTGACCGGTACGCGCGTCGCGCTGGACCTGCCCGCGATCGTCGACAAGGTGGTCCGGCACCGCCGCGGCGGCTATTGCTTCGAACTCAACAAGCTGTTCCATACCGCGCTCACGACGCTTGGCTTTCGCGTGACGCCGCTGATCGCGCGCGTGCGCTGGATGCGGCCGCCGGAGGCCGTCACCGCGCAGACGCACATGCTGCTGCGCATCGATCTCGACGGCGCGACCTGGCTCGCGGACATCGGCTTCGGCAGCGCGACGCTGACCGCGCCGCTGCGCTTCGTGCCGGGCGAGCGGCAGTCGACGCCGCACGGTGCGTTCCGCGTCGTCGACGCGCCGATCGACGGTGAGTTCGACATGCAGTTCGAGATCCCCGACGGCTGGCAGACCACCTACCGCTTTTCGCTGAAACCGGCCGAGTGGATCGATTACGAAGCCGCGAACTGGTTCACGTCGACGTATCCCGAATCGATCTTCGTAAACGACCTGATCGCGTGTCGCGTGCTGCCGGACGGCCGCGCGGCGCTGTTCAACACCACGCTGACGGTGCGCGATGCGGCGGGCGCGGGACGCACGACGACGTTCGACGATGCGGCCGGGTGGGGCGCGTGCCTGCGCGACACGATCGGCATCGATACCGCCGGCTTCGATCTCGACGCGCTGTTCGCACGGCTGGCGGCACGCGCAACCAGCATGTGAGCGCCCGGCGGTGTGGCGCCGGCGCCGGGCTGCGCGTCGTCCGTCGTGCCGTTGCGGTGGCGGGTGCCCGATTCCGGGTTTGACATTTGCTAGATTGCTAGCATACTAGTCCAATGACCGACGAAGAAGTGAAGCAATTCAACGTGTACCTGCCGCTGAGCCTGATCCGGCAGGTCAAGCATCGCGCCATTGAAACGGAGCAGTCGCTGTCCGCGCTGGTGGCCGACGCATTGCGCGCGTATCTGGCTGCCGCACAGCCGGGGGCCGGGCCGTCCACCGAGGAGGAGTGACATGTCATCCGAGCGAATCGAAGCCGTGTTCCTGACGACGCACAACTGGGGCAAGTCGGCAAAGTTCTTCCAGGCGCTGGGCTTCACGCTGGAATTCGAAACCGATCACCATTCGGGCCAGCTGAGAAGCGGCGACGGCCCGTATCTGTTCATCGCCGAAGTGCCGCCGAGCGAGGCTCCCGACATGCAGGTCGTGCTGAAGGTGTCCGCCGAAGAGGCGGTTCGCCCGCAGCCGATCGTCGACGTGGTCACGCCGTTCGAGGACACGCACTGGGGCACGCGCGACATGACCGTGCGCGATCCGGACGGCCGCGTCTGGCGCCTGCAGGCGCCGGGCAAGCCGCACGCGTGAGGTCACGGCGATGACCGATAAGCATCACGACGCGCCGGATGCCCCCGACAGCACCGCCGCGCGGGTCGCGCTGTGGCGTGCGCTGCACGTCGAACTCGATGCGCCGCCGCACGTGCTCGCCGACGAAGTCGGCCTGCGCCTGCTCGCGCCGGGGCCGGGCTGGCAGCAGCGCGGCGACATGGACCCGCAGTTCACGCGGCCGTTTCGCGCGTCGATCGTCGCGCGGGCGCGCTTCATCGAGGATCTCGTCGTCGAGCAGGCCGCGCGGGGCGTGAGTCAGTATGTGATCCTCGGCGCGGGTCTCGACAGTTTCGTGCAGCGCCGGCCCGAGATGGCATCGCGCGTCACCGTATTCGAAGTCGATCCGCCGGCGCCGCAGGCATGGAAGCGCCGCCGCCTGACCGAGACCGGTTTCGGCGTGCCGGACTGGCTGCGGTTCGTGCCGGTCGATTTCGAAGCGAGGCAATCTTGGCGCGACGCGCTCGTGCGCGCGGGCTTCGATGCGGGCAAGCCGGCGGTCGTGGTGTCCACCGGCGTGAGCATGTACCTGACGCGCGAAGCGAACGCGGCGGCGATGCGCGAAGTCGCGTCGCTCGCGCCGGGCTCGACGTTCGCGATGACGTTCCTGCTGCCGCTCGAGCATGCCGATCCGGATGTGCGCCCGGGCCTCGAAATGGCTGCGAAGGGCGCGCGCGCAAGCGGCACGCCGTTCATCAGTTTCTTCATGCCGTCGGAAATCCGCGCGCTCGCGACGCAAGCCGGCTTCGCGCACGCCGAACACGTATCGGCCGCGGCGCTCACACGCCGCTACTTCGCCGAGCGCACCGATGGCCTGCATCCGCCGAACAACGCGGAAGAACTGCTTGTCGCGACGGCGTAGCGCCGCGACTGCCGGTCACGCGCGTTCCAGCACGGCCATCTCGCGCACCACCACGAGCAGCACCGCGAGGCTCGCGCCGCCCGATGCGCGCAGGTCGGCAAGCAGGTGCTCGTAGCGCTGCAGCGCGGCCTCGCGGCGTTCGCGCCACGTGTGGACGATCGTCTCGGGCGCCGTCGAATCCGACGATTCCGAGAGTGCGCTGCTCGCCAGCGCGCGCTTGAGCCGCGCGACTTCCGCGAGCGCCGCCGCGCGCGCCAGCATGTCCCAGTGCGTCGGGGTCGGGAGTGCCGCCGCTCGCTCGCCGATCCATCCATAGTTGAGCAGCGTGCCGAGCGAGAAGTAGACGCCCGCGACGAGTTCGAGGCTGCGGTTGCAGGTTGCGGCCACTTCGGCGATGTCGAGCAGCGCGGCCGAGATGTCGCCGCTCGCGACGCGCACCGCCAGTGCGCCGTCGACGCCGGCTTCGACCAGCACGCGCTGCCGCTCGGACAGCGCGTCGAGCACGTCGGCCGGCAGCAGCGACGGCAGTTGCGGCGCGATGCGCTGTACCGCATCGCGGCAGCGCGCGATCACCCCGGTGACACCGCCGTCGGCCGCCGCGCCCGACTGCAGATGCCGCAGGAACCACAGCGCCGCGCGCTCCAGCAGCCGTGCGACGTCGACGAACATGCGCGCCTGCACGTCGTCGGCGACCCGGTTGTCGAGCGCATCGATGTCGCGCCACACAGCATCGAGATCGAACACGTCGCGCGCCATGATGCATGCGCGCACGATGTCGCCCGGCTTCGCGTCGGTTTCCTCCATCAGCCGGTGCACGAACGTGCAGCCGACGCGGTTGACGAGCGCGTTGGTCAGGTGCGTCGCCAGAATCTCGCGGCGCAGCGGATGGCGGTGCATCGGTTCGCCGAAGCGCTGTTGCAGCGGCTTCGGGAAATAGTCGACGAGCATCGCGGCGACGAGCGGATCCTCGGGCACGTCGGTTTCGAGCAGCGCGTCGTAGAGCCACATCTTGCTGTACGCGAGCAGCACCGCGCGCTCCGGCGACGTGAGGCCCTGTTTCGCGGCCTGCCGTTCGGCGATCTCGTCGTCGGTCGGCAGGAATTCGATCACGCGGTTCAGGCGGCCCGCGCGTTCGAGCCAGCGCATCAGGCGCGCTTCGGCATCGAGCAACTCGACGCTGTAGCGGCCGGCGATCGACAGCGCCTGCGTCTGGTAGTAGTTGTCGCGCAGCACGAGCAGGCCGACTTCGTCGGTCATTTCCGCGAGCAGGGCGTTGCGCTGCTTCTCGGTCATCTCGCCGTCGGTGACGACGAGCCCGAGCAGGATCTTGATGTTGACTTCGTGATCGGAACAGTCGACGCCGGCCGAGTTGTCGATCGCGTCGGTGTTGATGCGCCCGCCGCGCTGCGCGAACTCGATGCGGCCGAACTGCGTGCAGCCCAGGTTGCCGCCTTCGCCGACGACCTTGCAGCGCAGGTCCGCGCCGTTCACGCGTACAGCGTCGTTCGCACGATCGCCGACCTGCTGGTGGGTTTCGTGCGTGGCCTTCACATAGGTGCCGATGCCGCCGTTGTACAGCAGGTCGACCGGCGCCTGCAGGATCGCGCGGATCAGCTCGGTCGGCGGCAGCGCGTGCGCGTCGATGCCGAGCGCGGCCTGCACGGCCGGCGACAGCGGGATCGTCTTCGCGGTGCGCGGATAGACGCCGCCGCCCGACGAGATCGCGGCCGTATCGTAATCGGCCCAGCTCGAGCGTTCGAGCGCGAATATCCGCTGGCGCTCCGCGAAGCTCGTCGCCGGATCGGGGTTCGGGTCGAGGAACACGTGCCGGTGATCGAAGGCCGCGACGAGCCGGATATGCGGAGACAGCAGCATCCCGTTGCCGAACACGTCGCCCGACATGTCGCCGACGCCGACCACGGTGAAGTCGGTAGCCTGCGTATCGATGCCCATCTCGCGGAAGTGCCGCTTCACCGATTCCCATGCGCCGCGCGCGGTGATCGCCATTTTCTTGTGGTCGTAGCCGACCGAGCCGCCGGACGCGAACGCGTCGTCGAGCCAGAAGCCGTATTCGTGCGAGATCGCATTCGCGTAGTCGGAGAAGGTGGCCGTGCCCTTGTCGGCGGCGACGACGAGATACGGATCGTCGGGATCGTGCCGCACCACGCCGGGCGGCGGCACGATCGCGTTGCCGGCGAGGTTGTCGGTCAGGTCGAGCAGCCCGCGCAGGAAGGTCTGGTAGCACGCGATGCCTTCGCGCATCCACGCTTCGCGATCGCTCGGCGGCGGCGGGTTTTTCACGACGAAGCCGCCTTTCGAGCCGACCGGCACGATCACGACGTTCTTCACCATCTGCGCCTTCATCAGCCCGAGCACTTCGGTGCGGAAATCCTCGCGACGATCGGACCAGCGCAGGCCGCCGCGTGCTACGCGCCCGCCGCGCAGGTGCACGCCCTCGACGCGCGGCGAGTACACCCAGATCTCGAACATCGGCTTCGGTTCGGGCAGGCCCGGCACCCTCGCCGGGTCGAACTTGAACGACAGGTACGGCTTCGGTTCACCGTCCGCGTCGCGCAGGAAATAGTTGGTGCGCTCGGTTGCGTTGATCACGCCGAGGAACTGGCGCAGGATCCGGTCCTCGTCGAGGTTCGGCACCTGGTCGAGGGCCGTCTCGATCGCCTTCAGCAAGCGTTCGGCCTGCACGTCGCGCGTGCCGCCCGTGTCGCCGGTGGCCGGGTCGAAGCGCAGCAGGAAGAGTTCGACGAGCTGTCGCGCGATCGCCGGATTGCCGGTCAGCGCGCGCTCGATGTACGCGTCGCTGAACGTCGAGCCGACTTGCCGCAGGTATTTCGCATACGCACGCAGAATCGTGACCTCGCGCGCGCTCAGGTGGGCGCGCAGCACGAGGCGGTTGAAATCGTCGTTCTCGATCCGGCCGCTCCAGATGCGATCGAACGCGTCTTCGAACAGGTCCTTCACGCGCTCGATGTCGAACTCGGTATCGTCGGCAAGTTCGAGCCCGAAGTCGTGCACCCACGCGTGCGCGGCATCCTGCGTCTGGATCCGGTACGGCCGCTCCTCGTCGACGCGCACGCCGAGATGTTCGAGCATCGGCAGGCTGCGCGACAGCGCGATCGGGTCGCCCGCGCGATACACCTTGAAGCGGAACGCGCGCGGCTCCGCTTCGATCGGGCGGTACAGGTTCATCGCGAGCTGGCCTGATTCCTTCACGCGTTCGATCAGCTCGATGTCGCGCACGGCAGTGCGCGCCGGATAGTCGTCGCGATAGCCGGCCGGGAACGATTCCGCATAGCGCTGCAGCAGGCGGTTGCCTTGTTCCTCGCCGAATGCGTCGAGCAGCGCGTCGGCCAGATCGTCCTGCCAGCGGCGTGCGACCTGCACGAGTCGCGTTTCAAGTTCGCGCGTGTCGACGTCGGGCATCGTCCCCGGCTCGGCATGGACGACGAAGTGAATGCGCGCGATCGCCGATTCCGACAGCAGCGGCGTGAACTCGACGTTCACGCCGTTGTACGCGTCGACGAGCAGCTTCGCGATGCGCCGGCGCAGGTCGGTGTTGTACTTGTCGCGCGGCACGAACGCGAGGCACGACACGAAGCGGTCGAAGCGGTCGCGCCGCACGAACAGGCGCGTGCGCTGATGTTCCTGCAGCCGCAGGATGCCGAGCGCGATGTCGTATAGCTGGTCTTCGTCGGCCTGGAACAGTTCGTCGCGCGGATAGGTTTCGAGCACTGTCACCAGCGACTTGCCGAGATGTCCTTTCGGCAAGAAGCCCGCGCGCTGCACGATGTTCGCGCATTTGCGGCGCACGATCGGGATCTCGGTGTACGAGCCGAAATAGGCGGTCGACGTATAGAGCCCGATGAAGCGTCGCTCGCCCGCCACCTTCCCGTCGGGGCCGACGAGCTTCACGCCGACGTAGTCGAGATAGCCGGGCCGGTGCACGGTCGAGCGCGAATTCGCCTTGGTCACGAAGATCGGCCAGGGGCCGGTGATGATCTCGGCGGCGGCCTGCGGCAGCGGCGTCACGTCCGGCGCGCCGGACGGGCGCAGCGCGTCGCGCAGCAGCCCGAGGCCTGACCTTTCCATCCCGCGCAGGCCGAAGCCCGGCCCGTCGGACACCAGCGCGTAATCGCGCTGGCCGAGGAAGGTGAAGTGGTCGGCCACCATCCATTCGAGGAACGCGCGCGCTTCGATGTCTTCCGCGGTCGATTCGCGGGATTTCATGTCCTTGATCGTCGCGCGCGCGATGTCGACGATCTTCGGCCAGTCCTCGACCGACGCGCGCACGTCGCCGAGCACGCGGGCGATGTCGTCGCGCAGCGTGTCGAGCAGGGCGGCGTCGCCGCAGCGGTCGACTTCGAAATGGATGAACGATGCGAGTTGCGACCGGTTGTCGTCGGATGTTGCGCCGCCGGCGTCGACGCGCTCGATGCTGCCGTTGCTGCCGCGCCAGATGCGGAACACCGGATGCAGCGCGGAGTGCAGTGCGAGCCCCAGGCGGTTGACCGCCATCGTCACCGAGTCGACGAGAAACGGCATGTCGTCGTTGACGATCTCGATCACCGTGTGGTCCGAGTGCCAGCCGTGCTGTTCGAGGATCGGGTTGTACACGCGCAGCCGCTCGCTGCCGGGCACATATTTCCGGGCGGTTTGCCAGTGCGCCATTGCGGCGCCATACAGATCGGCGATGCTGCGATTCTGCAGATCGTCGGCGTCTACGAAATCGTAGTAGTGACGCAAGAACGGTTCGACGATCCGGAACGTCGCTTCGGGCAGCCGCCCGCGCGCGAACTCGGCGACGTCGGAGAGCAGGTGTGCGACGACTTCCTCGTTCTTCGCTTCCATGGCGGTCTCCTGTCGGGTGGCCATTGGCTGCTGCGTCTGTCCGGCATTATGCGCCGATTGCGTGACGGCACGATGTGCGGGCGCACAACGAAGGGGCATGCATGGGCCAGCCGCGGCGCCGGTGCAAGCCCGCATGATGGCGGCAGGTTACGATTTATTGCATGATGTCGTACCCGTTCCGGCCGGTCCCCGGGGTGCGAGCCCACATTCGACGGTATCTGACAGCAAGTACGCGGTAAGCCATCTTCGGAGAAATTTGATAGATGAACATCACGCGCATGACCCCGTTTCGTCAAATGACCCGCATGTATCACGCGGTGCTGGATATTCAGAATTCGCTGTCGCAGTTCGCCGTGTCCGCGCAAACCAGAAGCGATCGTCACCTCGGCGATATCGAAGCGCTCAACGCGCGAATTGCGCAGCTGGAATCCACGTGCAGGGAATTGACCGACATGGTCAGGCAGCCGCCGCGCGTCGTCGAACGGCCGTTCGTGCCGTCTCCGCCGTTTACCGCCACCTCGCAACCTGGGGAGTTCGCGCGGTATTCAACCTGCAGCGTCGCGGATTTCTACCATCCGCGCTTCCTCGAAATCTGCGGGATGCTGAATCACCACTTCGTGTTTCACCGCAAATTGTGGGAATGGGTTTTCGTGATCCACCATCTGCTGCAGTCGGGCGAGGTGAAACCGGGCGCGCGCGGGCTGGTATTCGGTGTGGGCAGCGAGCGATTACCGGCGCTGTTCGCGAAGCTGGGCGCGCGGATCGTCGCGACCGACGCACCGGAGGAAATCGGCGAAGCGAACGGCTGGAAAGCCACCGGCCAGCACAGCGCGGCGTCGTCGCAGATTCGCTACGAGGACATCGTCGACGGACGCCTGTTCGACGAGCGCGTGTCGTACGAAGCGTGCGACATGAACCACATCCCGGATCATCTGCGCGATTTCGACTTCAATTGGTCGTCGTGCTGCTTCGAGCATCTCGGCGATCTCGAGGCCGGCAAGCAGTTCGTCGTCAATGCGGTCGAAAAGTGCCTGCGGGTCGGCGGTGTCGCGGTCCATACGACCGAATTCAACCTGACCTCCGACGACGACACGCTCGACAGCGGGCAAACCGTGCTGTATCGCCGCCGCGACATGCTGGAACTGGTCGAGCGGCTGAGAAGCCGCGGGCACGAGGTCCGGCCGTTCGTCGTCGCGCCGGATGCGCACCCGCTCGATTTTCACGTCGACGCGCCGCCTTACAAGAACATCCCGCATCTGAAGCTGGCGTACGAGAAGTATGTGGGCACGTCGGTCGGGTTGGTCGTCAGGCGCGGGCGATAGTCGGGCGGGATGACGTTGAGTCTGGCGTTGCGTCTGTTCGGCGCCATGCACGCGACGGCGTGACGGCGAGATGTGCGGGCGCACAATGGAGTAGAGGGAAGCGCTGGGCGCAACGCCTGTTCGCGGCGTTGCGCGGGAGGATATTAAGCCAGACCCGGCGGCTTCAGGTCGGGGTGCCGCGCATAGAGCGGGTTCATGAAGTCGATCAGCATCGTGGCCAACACCTGCGACACGAATTCGCGATAGGCGACGAATTCCGAATCCGGACACGACGCCTTGACGGTCAGCAGGGAGCGATCCAGTTCGGCTCCCATTTGCAAGACCATGTCGTTCAGGGCACTTGCGATTTGTTTGTCAGAGATCATTGGGTCGCCCTTTTAGCATCCCGCCAACGCGTTGCAACTGTTGACGCAGTTCCAGAACTTGAATCCGAAGTTGCCGGTGGGCAAAGGCGTTGCAGAACATTTTTCCCGGCACATTGCTCGCCAGTGTGTGCAGGAGGAGGTATGCCGGGGCTGTGGTGTCGTGTTGAGGTCGTTCTCGCCGGCCTCGGGACCGACGAAGATGAAGTTTATCGACTCTCGTTCCGTCGTGTAGACGACAGCAAGATCTTCCGAAAATAGCAACGCGGCGTCAAATGCATGTCCGATCGTCGTCGGGCAGGACATCGTTGCCGGTGATAACGTCAAACGAGTGGTCTTATCCTGAGTGGACGACTTTATCTTTCCGTTCAGCCTGCATTTGCCAATATCGATGGACACGTCCACGAGGTTTGGAGCGATCAGGATTTGCATCGAAGTACCGGAAACTATTGCGGACCATTTCCCTGGGCGGATTCGGTCTCTTACCTTATGACGGGGCCGGTAGGGCCTCGCGACAAAGCTCGTGGTTTCGCCGTCGATGCTTAGCATGACACCGATTGATTGACTGCTTGTCCCTTGAATTCCGATCGTGACGTCGGACGAAATTGACGCCCACGGCACATACTCCGTACCGATCGGGCCGTTACGCTGGTCGTAGGAGATGTATCCTGAAATATTGTTATTGTTTCCGTAGGCGATTAAAAAACGCTCGTCTGAAACCTTAATGATTTTGTAGTCAGTGCCGTTTTCAACGGCTTCCCACACCTGGCTGGAAGGAGGGTTGGTTGCCGTGCCGGATCCCGCCTGCAACGGGCTGCCGAGACTGGCGTGCGAGAGGGACATCAACGAAAGCAACAGAGCGGAAAAGCAGCTTCTGAACGCCATGGTTTTCACCTGCGATGATAAGTTGAATGTCGGCATGGTCCTGCTTGCCGGGTTTCATCGCTGGCATTGACACCAAAAGACGGCGACTCGCTGGCTAGATTTTGTCGGAAGCTGAGGTAGCTGTTTTCGTGACGTGGGTTTATTTTTTGAAAAGAGGTGGTAGTCGATGTCGTTACGATCAGGAAAACTAATTGATGAAAGAATGGCTGACAATGCCAATATATTGAGATATCAAGCAGTTGCAGTATGTGTTGCGAGAAGATGAGGGCTGGAGCGCCGGCGCACTCACCACAACTCGACGGTCGGGCGCACACCGCTTGACGATTGCCCGACCGTCATTCGCTTGCTATCGGTATCAGCGCTCGTTGCTCCACAGCTTCCCGGCCGTCGCCCAGTTCTCCTTCTTCACGTCGGCAAGAATGATGTCGACCGAGCCCGGGTCGCAGCCGAGCGTCTCGCACGTGACGCGCGTGATCGCTTCGACGAATGCGCGCTTCTGCTCGACCGTGCGGCCTTCGAACAACTGGATATTGAAAGTCGGCATGACTGAATGCTCCGATGGTTGGGGGTGAACGATTCGTCGGGATAGTGGCGACGGCGGCCGGTCAGTCGCGATACGACCGGTCGATCCGGTCGAGACGGCGCAGCAGCGCAGGCCATTCCAGTGCGCCTTCGATCGCGCCGCCGTCGCGCAACTGCTCGGCCGTGCGGTCGGCGACAGCGGGTTCGGGCAGCACCAGCGGCCCGCCGCCTGCCTGCGCACGCACCTGGATGTCGCAGGCCTTGATCAGCGTATCCATCAGCACGTAAGCCTCGGCGACCGTGCGGCCGACCGTCAGCGTACCGTGATTGCGCAGCAGCATCGCGGATTTCGCGCCGAGGCTCGCGGTCAGTCGCGCGCCTTCGGCCGGCGAGAACGCGAGCGCTTCGTAGTCGTGGTACGCGAGGTCGCCATGAAACCTCAGCGCGTGCTGCGACGCGGGCAGTAGCCCGTCGCGCTGGATCGATACCGCGATGCCGGCGGTATTGTGCAGATGCATCACGCAGACGGCGTCCGGCCGCGCGGCGTGCACGGCCGCGTGCAGCGCGAAGCCCGTCACGTTGACCGCGTGTTCGCTGTCGCCGATCCGGTTGCCCGCCAGGTCGATCTTCACGAGATTCGACGCACACACTTCGTCGAACGTGAGACCGAACGGGTTGATCAGGAAATGGCCGGGCTCGCCCGGCACCGTCGCGGAAAGGTGCGTGTAGATCAGGTCGTCCCAGCCGTTCAGCGCGACGAGGCGATAGGCGGCGGCGAGATCGACGCGCAGCCGGCGCTCGGCGTCCGAGATCGGACCGCCGGGTTTCACGGCATCAGGACGGTGTGCGAATGACGACATCGGGTTCTCCGAGGGTAAAGCGGCGCGCGACGGCCACCGTGATCCACGACGCGAGCGCGAACGGCGCGGTGAGCGCGACGATGCCAGCCTGCATCGCGAACCACTGGATCAGCGCGGCCAGCGCGGCGGCCGCCAGCGCCGCGCGGGTGCCGCGCGACATCAGCGCGAGTGCGGCGAGCGCGCCGTTGAAGCCTAGCAGGCCGTCGGCGAACGTGGCGCCGCTCGCGCCGAGCGCGACCAGCAGCACGGTCGACACGATCGCGCCGGCCAGTGCGAGCGCGGCCGCGCGTCGCGATGCGGCGGCGATGCCGGCGGCGATCAGGGCGCCGGCCCATGCGCCTTGCGCAAACGTGGTTTGTGCGACGCCCGACAGCAGTGCGGAGGCGAACGATTCGAGCGTCGGAGCGGTAGCGGCAGGCACCGCGCCCGCATGCTGCGCCGCGACAAACGGCAGCCACAGCGCGGTGGCGACGAGGCACGGGCTCGAATACGGACATTGCCGCCATTTCGCGAGCGGCGTGCGGATCGCGCGCTGCACGAGCCCGGCGCCGATCGCGGCGAGCGGCACCAGCGCGAGTGTCGCGAGCGAGGCCGGGGCGAATAGCGCGACCACCAGCGCGGCCAGCGCGCCGTTGAAGCCGTGCAGCCCCTGTTCGACGTCGCGGCGCGGTGCGCCGGTCAGCACCGCGACCAGGTTCGCGGCAGCCGCGCCGACCAGTGCCGCGCAGGCGAGCCGCAAGTCGGTCAGCGCGAGGGCGGCGATCAGCATCGCGCCCGTGAACGCGTTCGCCTGCAGTACGATCTGTCCGATGCTGCGCAGCAGGATGCGCAGATCGATCGACGGCGAAGCGGAGCGGGCGGTAGGCATGGTGGCGGCGGAACAGGACGAGCCGCGAGCATAGGACACAATCCCATGCACCGGAATAGGGAATTCTGGATAGTCGGGATTTGCGGCGGGCGCCCTGAAGTGGGGCATTTTGAGTTCGGACTGAAGTATGAAGAGCTTCACTTCGAGTTTTTTGCCCGCCTGTTTGCCGTCGTTGGACCGGACTTTGATTTGAGCGCGGCATTGAGCGAGTCGGATCGCGCCTTCGGGTCATACATCCTGATGCGGACAGCCAGTTGGCTGACCTTCAAGGAGTCGCGTGCCAGCTTTCTCATCGAGAAAGAGGTGGATCAGGCGGACCGCATCCAGTGGTTTGCGTACGTCATCGCGCAATACCGCGGCCGTATTGACGCTCCACTAAGCGCGTCAAGCCTGCATACGCTGCAAGCCAGGCATTCTGGGCCACGATGCGTTTGGCTTGGGGTGCGGCGTTCACCTGTCTTCGTGGGGCAGGCTACGATGCGCGAAAACATCGTGCATTACATTGCCCCGGCGTTCGAGGATGTGACGCCGATGCTGGCGGGGCCTGGCGAATTCGAGGCAGCGACGCGAGGCGCCGAGCCGCTGGCACGGAGCCTATCCGACCGGCGTTTGAGGGGCCGGACATCGATGTCGAACACAAATGACGCGTGCTGGACTCGTCGACGGTGGCATTCCGGATAGCCAGGATTTGTGTGACGATGCCCGGACGTGCGGTAACCAGGAGACGGAACGATGCGGGAAGTGCGCTGGGCGTCGCTCGAGGGCGACGGGATCGAACACCTGACGTTCGAGCGGAGCGACGGCGGCATCGTCGTCGAAAGCGCGGTGGTCGGCCAGCGGTACGGCCGCGCGTACGGGCTGGCGTACCGGGTCGAGTGCGATCCGCGGTGGCGGGTGACTTACGCGGTGCTCAGGGTGATGGGCGGCGGCACGCTCGAACTGCGCGGCGACGGGGCGGGGCGCTGGCGCGACGGCGCAGGCCGTGCGCTGCCGGAACTGGACGGCTGCGTCGACATCGACATCGCGGCCACGCCGTTCACGAATTCGCTGCCGATCGGCCGCCTCGGCCTCGCGCGCGGCGAGCGGCGGCCGATCGACGTCGCATACATCTCGACGCCGGACCTGGCCGTGAAGCCGGTCAAGCAGGCCTATGCGTGCATCGAGCCCGGCCGGCGCTATCGCTATGAAGGGATCTTCCGGGATTTCACCGCGGAAATGGACATCGACGCCGACGGGCTCGTGATCGACTACGAAACGCTGTTCAAGCGCCTGCCGACGGTGCGCTGAACCGTCGCGGCCGCTGTCGTCGCGGCCGCCGGCCTTTCCTGCGCCGCCGCGAACCGATCGATCCGCGACGCGATCAGATCGGGATTGCGCAGCACGATCCAGTGCGCACCGTCGATTTCCTCGCGCACATGCTCACCGAGCCAGCGATCGAGATTGAGCGACATCTCCGGTGTCACATAGCGATCGCGCACCGGCACGAGAATCTGCACGGGCGCTTGCGCATGCCGTTCGCGCGGCTTGCTTGCCCGCGCGAGGAAGTTCGCGCGATAGAGTTTCAGCCCGTTCAGCGCATTTTTCAGCTGTGAAGGATCGCGCTCGGGCCGCACGCGTTCGGTGAGCTGCAGCCAGCGCGGCCACAGCGCGGCGCCGCCGAGCCGCCAGACCAGCGACGGCACGACCGGCAGATGAAAGAACGCGATGTACCACGATTTCAGACTCTGCTTGAGCCGCATCTTCGCGCGGAACACGTGATCGAGGCACGGGCCGGAGATCGACGTGTACGACGCGATCCGGCCGCGAAACGCCGGGTCGGTCACGGCCTCCCAGCACTGGATCGAGCCCCAGTCGTGGCCGACCAGATGGAACGGCCGGCCGCCGCAGGTCGCGTCGGCGACGGCTCGCAGGTCGTCCGCGAGCCGGGCGAGCGCGTAGTCCGCCCGGCGGCGCGGCGCATCGGACGCACCGGCGCCGCGCACGTCGTACGCGATCACGCGATAGCGCTTCGCGAGCCGTGCGCGGATCGGCGCCCACACGGCCGCCGAATCGGGGTAGCCGTGCACCAGGATCAGCGGCGGCGCGCGACGCGGGCCGCTGACGTAGACGGCGAGTTTCACGTCGCCCGAGCGGACGGTCAGCATCTCGTGTGCGCGCGCCATGGCGTCATGCCTGCGGAACCGGATGCAGCGGCACGCGACGCGGTGCGGCCTGCGCCGCATAGCGCGCATTGGTTGCATCGATGTTCGCGAGCAGCGTGTCGAGGCCCTGCAGATACTGGTGGTTGTCGTGGTCCCACGGATGGAAGCCCGGACGGAAATAGTCGAGCCATTCGCCCGCGATGCTCGGGAACACGCCGGTCTTCGGGCTGTACAGGTACTTCACGAGACGCCACATGCCGCCGAACCTGCCGTGCCTGCGACGATGCGACAGCATCAGGCGCACGTGGAAGTCGAACACGATCGTCCAGAACATCACGGTGGTCAGCAGCATCGTGGTGGTGCGCAGCAGGTAGCTGCCGATGCCCGGCTTCATCACGGCGTTCCATACGTCATACGACACCGCCTTGTGCTCGGTTTCCTCCATCGCGTGCCACATCCACATCTGCTGATAGCCTTCGACCGACCCGTCGATCCGGTGCTCGTGGCCCGACAGCAGCTGGTTCGCGAGAATCGCGGTGTAGTGCTCGAGCGCGATCGTGATCGCGAGCTGCATCGAGTGCGGCAGCACCTTCTTGAAGAAGCCGAGGATCGTCCACAGCCGCTTGTCGAGTTTGTGCGCGGGCAGGCCGGACGATTGCAGCAGGTCGTTGTACTCGATGTGCTCGCGCGTGTGCATCGCTTCCTGACCGATGAAGCCGAGCACCTGCTTCTTCAGTTCCGGATCCTCGATGCGGTCGCGATAGTTGCGCACCGAGTCCATGAAGAAGCGCTCGCCGGCCGGGAACAGCAGCGACAGCGCGTTCATGAAGTGCGTGACCGGCACGCCCTGGACGTGCCAGTCCTTTGCGTGTTCGGGCGGCAGCGCGAACCGGATGTCGCGTCGCACGGGCATCATGTGCGGTGTCGTCATGATTGTTCTCCTCCCTGATTGCCTGCGTTGTTGTAGGTGGCGTGAAGCGGGGCGGCCGCCGGCACGCCGTAGCGGGCGGCCGCGCGGCGGGCCTTCGCGGCTTCGCGGCGCGACTTCAGCACGACGAGCGCCTGATACGCGGCCGGCAGCACGCGCACCATCCAGTCGGCGGCCTTCGCGTCGCGGCCGATCAGCACGCGGCGCTTGTTCCTGCGCACGCCGGCGAGGATCGTGCGCGCCGCGTCGTCCGGCGTCGTGATGAAGAACTTTTCGAAGTCGTCCTTGCCTTGCTGCTCGCTCTCGATCATGAAGCCGATCATGTTCTTCGCGATGCGGCTCGACTGCGCGATGTTGGTGCGGATGCCGCCCGGATGCACGCAGGTGGCCGACACGCCGCAGCGCTGCATGTCGAGCTCCTGGCGCAGCGATTCGGTGAAGCCGCGCACCGCGTACTTGGTCGCGTTGTAGCCGCTCATCCCCGGCTGCGCGAAGATCCCGAAGATGCTCGACGTGTTGATCACGTGGCCGTCGCCGGTCGCCTTCAGGTGCGGCAGGAATGCTTTCGTGCCGTGCACGACGCCCCAGAAGTTGATGTTCATGATCCACTCGAGATCGCTGTATTCCATGCCGTCGATCGTGCTCGACAGCGCGACGCCCGCGTTGTTGAACACGAGGTTGACCTTGCCGTGTTCCTTCGCGGTTTCGTCGGCCCACGCGAACATCGCGTCGCGGTCGCCGACGTCGAGCACGCGCGTCGAGACGCGCACCTTCGGTGCGATCGCGCGGACGATCCGCTCGGTTTCGGCGAGGCCTACGCCGTTCTTGTCGGCGAGCGACACGTGGCAGCCGGCCTGCGCGAGTTGGACCGCGAGCGAGCGGCCCATGCCCGAGCCCCCGCCCGTGATCGCAGCGACCTTGTTGGCGAAATCTCTCATGTCGGTGGCTCCTTGTCTGACTCAGGCCGCTTCGATGGAAGCGGAAGCGGCGGGCGTGGCGACGGGCCGCGCGCTCGTGTCGTTTTGCGGCGCGCGATACGCGTGGTAATCGGCGATCGAGAAGTGCGCTGTCGCCTGGCGGAAGCGCCAGGTGAAGCCGGGCCACAGCGTCGTGTTCTTGCCGGTGCGCGGATCGAGATACCAGCTCTTGCAGCCGCCGGTCGACCAGATCGCCTTCTTCAGCTTGCCTTGCAGATCGCTGTTGAACTGCGCCTCGACGAGCGGGCGCACCTCGATCGCATCCGCGCGCTCGCGGCGCATCGCCTGCAGCGCGCCGAGGATGTATTCGATCTGCGACTCGATCATGAACACCATCGAGTTGTGGCCGAGGCCCGTGTTCGGGCCGACGATCATGAAGAAGTTCGGGTAGCCCGGCAGCGTCGTGCCGAGATACGCGTGCGCGCCGTCGCGCCACGCATCGACGATGTCGAGGCCGCCGCGGCCGATGATCGCGCCGCGCGGGTACGGGTCGGCGACCTGGAAGCCCGTGCCGTAGATCAGGCAGTCGACTTCATGGCGCTTGCCGTCGGTCGTCACGACCGCATCGGCTTCGATGTGGTCGATGCCGGTCGTGATCACGTCGACGTTCTTGCGCGACAGCGCCGGGTAGTAGTCGTTCGAGATCAGCACGCGCTTGCAGCCGAGCGTGTAGTCCGGCGTGACGGCCTGGCGCAGCTCCGGATCGGGAATCTGCTTGCGGATGTGGCGCAGCGCGAGCTTCTGCACGTTCTTCATCAGCCCCGGATGGATCGCGAAGCCGAGCACGCGCGATTCGAGCATCCAGTAGATGCCGCTGCGCACGGCCTTCTGCGTGAACGGCAGCGTACGGAACAGCCACTTCTCGAAGGCGCTCAGGTTGCGGTCGGGTTTCGGCATGATCCACGGCGGCGTGCGCTGGAACAGCGCGAGCTCCTTCACGCGCGGCGCGATCTGCGGCACGAACTGGATCGCGCTCGCGCCGGTGCCGATCACCGCGACGCGCTTGCCTTCGAGCGCGTAGTCGTGATCCCACTGCTGCGAATGGAACGCGCGGCCCTGGAAGGTTTCGACGCCGGGAATCGCCGGCAGCGCGGCGCGCGACAGGCCGCCCATCCCCGACACCAGCACGCGCGCCGACAGCCGCTTGCCGTTCGCGAACGTGAGGCGCCAGCGCTGCGCAGCTTCGTCGTATTCGGCGCGCTGCAGCTCGTGATTCAGGCGCAGGTGCGGGCCGACGCCGAAGCGCTGCACGCAGTCTTCCAGATACGCGCGGATTTCCGGCTGCGGCGCGAACATGCGCGTCCAGCGCGGGTTCGGCGCGAACGAGAACGAATAGACGTGCGATTGCACGTCGCATGCACACCCGGGGTAATGATTGTCGCGCCAGGTGCCGCCGACCGACGCCGCCTTTTCGAGGACGACAAAGTCGGTGACGCCTGTTTGCCGCAGGCGAATGGCCATTCCGAGACCGGCGAAGCCGGTGCCGATGATGGCGATGTCGGTGGTTTCGTCCGGGCCGTCATGGCCGGGCGGGCCGAAAGGCAACGTGCGAGCATTCATCCGGGTGTCTCCGATTTGGCTCATTTCTGAATGTTACATTGTTTGATGTAACGATAGTGGGTGAGCCTGGAAACCGCAAGAGGCTAGAAGCGGCGCTCTAAGGGCCGGAAGCCGCGCGGGAAAAAGCTGAGCGGGGTTTGGAACGGTTCGGTTTCCGCATCGCGGGATGCGCGGAAATGGCCGTCGGCAGGGCGTGTGACGAAGTGGACGAGGCCGCCTGCATGCGGCGGCCTGTTTGAAACACAATCAGGGACGGATCGAGCGGGCGGCCGTCTCATGGAAAACCCCTGCCACGATCGTGACCTGCGCGAGCGCGTAGAGCCCCCAGACCAGGTAGTCGATGCCGGGAAAGCCGCCGAGGAAGCGGCCGACGCCGATCAGCGTGTCGGAACCGACGAAGATCAGGCTGCCGACAGCGACCAGCGGGCCGCGCGTGCGGGCCGCGAACGCGAAGCTTGCCATCGCGCACAGCACGAGCATGTAGACGGCGACCGGCGCGAGCAGTTCGCCCAGGTGCGGCAGGAACGCGGCGTAGAACGCCGGCGCGGCGATCCACAGCGCGATCAGCGCGACGACGCGCCAGCCGTGCGGCCGCGCGCGCCAGCGCAGGAAGATCGCGCAGTAGCACAGATGCGTGAGCAGGAAGGCGCCGAGACCGAGCACGAACGACAGCGGCCAGTCGGGCAGCGCGAGCAGCACGTCGCCGAGCACGGCCGTCGCGAGCGCCGCGCACAGCCACGTGCGTTCGCGCGGTGCGGCGCAGGTGCCGCCGGCCGCGAGCAGCAGGATGCCCATTGCCGCCTTCGCGGCCGCCTGGCCGGGATAGGGGGCGGCCGCGAGCGACAGTCCGTACAGCAACGCGGCGGCGACGGCGAGCGGCCAGAGCCGGCGATAGGTGGCGGGAAGCGTGGCGATCAAGGCGGGTGTCTCCGGTTTGTTGTTGTCTGCGGTGGACGGATGCGCCGTCGCGGGCGCGGCTGCAGGCCATTATCCGGAACAACGGGCGGGTGAAAACCGGCGAACCCTTCTAGTGCGCGGCGGGATCGAAAAATGAAACAGCCGGCGGGCATGGCATGCCGCCGGCTGTTTCCCCGAGCGCTGCGCGTGCTTGACTTCGCGGCGCTCGCGAACGCGGTGTGGCCTGCCCGCGTTCAGCCTTCGCCGTCTTTCGGCGAAGGCGTGCCGGACTGTCGCGCGGCCTCGTCGCTCAGCTTCTTGTCGAGAATCGTCGCGACACGGCCACCGAGATAAGCGCTTGCCGCAGTTTCGAGCGCACGGTTCGTCTCGCCTTCGACGAACACGGCCGCGAGCGGGCGCAGCCGCCAGATCGCATCGACGAGTGCGGGCACGTCATTGACCGGCGGCAGCGTGCCTTCGTCATAGCGGTCGAGCCGCTTCACGACGAGATCGACGAGCAGGCGCGCGATCGCGTCGAAGTGCGGCCGCGCGAGGCTGATCACGTCGAGCAGTTCGCGTGGCGGGATGCCTTCCTTCGTCATCGCGGCCGCCGCTTCGAGCAGCGCGGGGCTCTTCGCGACGAACGACAGGCCGCGGCGTTCGAGCAGCCCGAGCTCGGTCACGCGCGACAGTTGCGATGCCGTCTGCGGGCCGAACATCTGCGCGAGCGCGGCGAGCGAATAGGTTTTCGGCAACTCGTGCGACCAGCGGCCGCCGATCGCGTTTTCCAGGCCGAGGATCGAACGCAGGTCGTGACCCTCGTCGATCGCCATGATCAGATCCTGGATGTTCGACAGCGTGTAGCCGCGCGCGAGCAGATGGTTGATCAGCTTCAGCCGAGCGACGTGCGTGTCGTCGTAGATGCCGACGCGCCCGCGCTTTTCCGGCGGCGCGAGCAGCCCGCGATCCTGGTAGGCACGGACGTTGCGCACGGTCGTGTCGGACACGCGCGCGAGCTCGTCGACCGTGTACTCGTTGCGGGCATCCGCAGCGGCCTCGTCGGTATGGGTTGGAGTCTGTTTTGACATGCGGCCCATTCTAGCGCGACGCGACAGGCTCGGGCGAGGCGGGGAGCGACCGCGAGCCGTCGCCGAGCGTGCGCTGCATCAGCGCGGAATCGATCCAGCGGCCGTGCTTGAAACCGACCGCCTTCAGCACGCCTGCCGGCTCGAAACCGAACGCGCGGTGCAGCGACGTCGAGCCGCCGGTGCCGCCGTCGGCGATCACCGCGATCATCTGCCGCCACGGGCCGGCCTCGCAACGCGCGATCAGCGCCGCGAGCAGCGCGCGGCCGACGCCGCGCCCGCGCATCGTATCGTCGATGTAGATCGAATCCTCGATCGTGTAACGGTATGCGCTGCGCGGGCGGTACGGCGTCGCATACGCGTAGCCGGCCACGCGGCCGTCGCATTCGGCGACGAGATACGGCAGCCCGTGACGCAGCACCGCGTCGCGGCGTGCGCGCAATTCGTCGACGCCGGGCGGGATCTCCTCGAACGACGCGACGCTGTGGCGTACGTGGTGCGCGTAGATCGCGTGAATGGTGTCGAGATCGGCATCGGTCGCGTCGCGGACGACGCAGGCGGGAGCAGGGGCGGCGGACATGGTGGCGGACATGGTGACGGAGCGGGCGGACGAAACCGCTACTATGCCGGTCGCCGGGCCGAGCGGTAAAGGTGGCGGGCCGCCTGCAGGTTACAAATGGCCGTCCGCCGTGCGAACCGCATCCGCGATCGCGTCGGCGACGCGTTGCACGCGCGGCGACCGGCGTACGTCCGTGTGGACGACCAGCCAGATCTCGCGCTCGACGTCACAGCGCGGCGCGACGGTCAGCTCGACGAGCGGAGCGGGCACCGACGCTGACGCAGCGGGGGCGGCCGGTGCGCCCATGTTCGTATCCGCATCCGCTGCGGTCTGCATCGGCGGATCGTCGACGAGAAACCGCGGCAGCAACGCGATGCCCGCGCCGGCCATGCACGCGCGATGCAACGCGGCCAGATCGTTCGCGATGAACGCGAATCGGCGGCCAGCCGCGAAGCGTTCGAGCCACTGCTGCTGCGGCATTTGCGCGAGCGCATCGTCGTAGCCGAGAAACGCCCATGTGTCGGGCGGTGCGGCTGCCCATTCAGGCGATGCACACAGCGCGAAGCGCATCGTGCCGAGCCGGCGAGCGGCCAGCCCTGGCTCGCTTGGCCGCGACAGGCGCACCGCGAGGTCCGCTTCGCGCGCGTACAGGTTCGCCGCGTGCATCTCGCCCATCAGGTCGATCCGCAGCGCCGGCCATGCACGCTGCGCACGGGCGAGCCGCGGTGCGAGGAAGTGACTCGCGAACACCGGCGACGCCGACACGCGCACGACGCCGTCGAGCGTCGCCGCGCCCTGCGCGGCGCGCGCGAACGCATGCACGTCGGTTTCGACGCGCGCGGCATGCTCGGCGAGATGCAGTCCTTCGTCGGTCGGCGGCCAGCCGCGCGGCAATCGGTCGAACAGCCGGATGTCGAGCGCGGACTCCAGCGCGTCGATGCGCCGGGCGACCGTCGAGTGCTGGACCTGCAGCGCCCGCGCGGCGGCTGACAGGCTGCCGCCGCGCATCACCGCGAGGAAATAGCGCAAGTCGTCCCAGCTCATCGGCAATGGAGATGCCGCAACGGGATCTGGATCGGTCGAATTTTGCACGGTAGATGGGCGTGAAACGGGAATTCCGATCGATTATGCACGATGGGATGATCGTGTCACTTCATTCGATTGCGAGGAACGTCATGACCCAGACTGTTACTGCCACCCGGATCGGGATCGACCGCTATGGCGATGCCGGCGTCCTGCGCCGCGTCGATGCACCCGTGGGGTTGCCGGGCGCCGGCGAGGTCCGGATTCGCCAGACCGCCGTCGGCGTGAATTTCGTCGACATCTATTTCCGGGAGGGCGCGCACCCACTGCCGGCGCTGCCGGATGCGCTCGGTGTCGAAGCGGCCGGCGTGGTCGACGCGGTCGGGCCCGGCGTGACGGACCTCGTTGCGGGGCAGCGGGTCGCGTATGCGGGATTGCCGACCGGCAGCTACGCGAGCGTGCGCACGCTGCCTGCCGAACGCGCGGTAGCCGTGCCCGACGGCGTGAGCGACGACGCGGCCGCCGCCGCGCTGCTGAAAGGGATCACCGTCTACATGCTGCTGCACCGTGTGCGGCAGGTCGGCGCCGGCGATACCGTGCTCGTGCATGCGGCGGCCGGCGGCGTCGGGTTGCTGGCGACGCAGTGGGTGCGCTCGCTTGGCGCACGGGTGATCGGCACGGTCGGTTCGGCCGCGAAGGCGGCGCTGGTGCGCGCGCATGGCGCCGACGCGGTGATCGACTATCGCGAGGAGGATTTCGTCGCGGCGGCGCGCGCGTTCGGCGGCGGCGCGGGCGTCGACTATGCGATCGACGGGATTGGCGGCGATGTGCTGACGCGCACGCTTGGCGCGGTGCGGCCATTCGGAATGGTCGCGAGCATCGGGCAGGTTGCCGCGATCGGCGCGCGGCAGACGATCGATCTCGACGAACTCGGTCCGGCCCGCTCGATCGCGCTCGCGCGGCCGAGCGTGCTCGGCTTCATCGCGCGCGACGTTGCGGGGTATCGGGAAGCGGCACGCGCGACGCTCGAACGGCTCGCGGGCGGGATGCACGTGGAGATCGGCGTGCGGCTGCCGTTGGAGCAGGCAGCCGATGCGCATCGGATGCTGGCGTCGCGCGAGACGACGGGGGCGGTGGTGCTGGTGCCGTGACGGCGGGTGGCGCGGCGGGCGCCGCGCGTCGCGGTTTCGATGGAGGCCGCGGCGACGCAGCCTCCACGCCGCATCAATGATGCGTGCGCAGCGGCGCGCTTTCGACGAACCACGCGAGCACGAACGCGATCGCTATCACGGCTGCCGCCGCGAGATACACCACGTGCAGCGACCCGGCGAACGCCTGCAGGTACGCATCGCGCACGGCATCCGGCAACTGGTGCACGGCGGCCGGGCCGAGCGCGGGCGGCAGCTCCGTGCCGGCCGGCAGCGCCTGCATCACCCGCGACTCGAGCCCGTGCGAGAACAGCGCGCCGAATGCGGCGACGCCGATCGAGCCGCCGATCGAGCGGAACAGCGTGACGCCCGACGTCGCGACGCCCATGTGGCGGAATTCGACCGTGTTCTGCACGGCGAGCGTCAGCACCGGCATCACCATGCCGAGCCCGATTCCGAGCAGCGCCATGTATGCGTACATCGTGTGCAGCGGCGTATCGAGCGACAGCGTCGACAGCAGCGCCATCGCGACGCCGCCGAGCAGCGTCCCCGCGATCGGAAACGGGCGATACGTGCCGAGCCGCGAGATCAGCCGGCCGCTGATCACCGACATCGCGAGCATCCCGCCCATCATCGGTAGCAGTTGCATCCCGGCCTGCGACGGCGTCGAGCCCTTCACGACCTGCAGATACAGCGGAATGAACGTGACCGAGCCGAACAGCGCGATGCCGACCACGAAACCGATCAGGCCCATCAGCACGAATGTGCGCTGACGGAACAGATCGAGCGGCATGATCGGCTCGGCCGCGAGGCGTTCCTCATAGATGAAGCCGCCGACCGCGACCAGGCCGAGCACCAGCGTCATCCACAGTTGCGGAGACGACCACGGCAGCAGCGAACCGCCTTCGCTCGTGAACAGGATCACGCAGGTGAGCGCGGTGGCGAGGAACGCGGCGCCCATGTAGTCGATCCGGTGCTTCACGTGCGCCGTGTGCGGCCGGAATGCGATGCCGATCACCGCGAGCGCGAGAAAGCCGAGCGGCAGATTGATCGTGAAGATCCAGCGCCACGACAGGTGTTCGACCAGGAAGCCGCCGAGCAGCGGCCCGATGATCGTAGCAAGGCCGTACACGCCGCCGAACATCCCCTGATAGCGCGCGCGGCGATCGGGCGGCACCAGGTCGCCGATCGCGGCCATCGTGACCACCATCAGCCCGCCGCCGCCGAGCCCCTGCAGCGCGCGCAGCACGATCAGCTGCGTCATGTCCTGCGCGATGCCGCACAGCGCGGAGCCCGCGAGAAACAGGACGATGGCGGCCTGCAAGACGATCTTGCGGCCGTACAGGTCGCCGAGCTTGCCGTACGGCGGCAGCACGATCGTCGACGCAAGCAGGTAGGCGGTGACGACCCACGACAACTGATCGAGGCCGCCGAGCTCGCCGACGATCGTCGGCAGCGCGGTCGACACGATCGTCTGGTCGAGCGCGGACAGCAGCATCACGAGCAGCAGCGCGGCGATGATCAGCCCGGTCGGCGCGTCGTGGCGGGCCGCTTCGGCGGCCGGCGGAGCAACAAGGGTATTGGTTCTCATCGAAATATCTGCCATGGCAGGGAATTGACCGAAATATAGAGAGAAATCATTGACTGGTCAATTTCTGCCGGAGCTTAATTTGTTGCATCGGTAACAGAAGGTTGCCGCGAGGAAATTTGATCGGGATCACGAGGAGAGGGGAGCGGACTCAAGTTTTTTGCAGGCAAACCGTAATCCAGAGTGCCGCGGACCGATTGCCGCCCTCTTTTTTATCGCTCACGTGCCGTCATGAACCTGAACGCCCTGTTTTCCCGTTTCTCCATCCGTACGCGGATTTTCTCCACGCTCGGTCTCGTCGCCGTGCTGCTCGTCGTGTCGGGGCTGATCGGCCTCGTCGGCATGCAGAGTTCGAACCGCGCGCTCGACAAGGCCTATACGCAGCAACTGGCCGCGAAGACCGCGCTGTCGGCCGCGAGCCTGAACCTGACGATCGTGCGTACGACGCTCGATCGCGTGCTGCTGCATCCGGACGCGCCGGAAGTGCCCGATCTCGTCAAGAAGGCCGAGAGCTATCTCGGGAAGGCCGACGCCGCGTGGCGCACATACGCGGCGCTGCCGCACGAGGGCGACGAGGGGGCGCTTGCCGGCCGGCTCGATACCGCGCGCCAGGCGCTGATCGGGCAGGCGTTGAAGCCGCTGATCGACGCGATCCGCGACGGGCGGCGTGACGAGGCAGACCGCTTGTTGATGACGGTCGCGCCGTCGCTGTCGGTCGCGCTTACGCAGGCAACCGACGCGCTCGATGCGTATCAGGCCGAGCGCGGCAAGGAGGTCTACGACACCGCGCAGATGTATTACGGCTGGATGCGCGCGGGTGCGATCGCCGGCATCGCGTTCGGCCTTGCCGCGTGCCTGGGTTGCGCGGTCGGCCTGCACTTCGCGATAACGCAGCCGGTGAACCGGCTGCTGTCGCATTTCCGCCGCCTGTCGGAAGGCGATCTGACGTCGGAAGTGCGCTGGTCGTCGCGCGACGAAATGGCCGAGCTGGTCAGGGGCGTGACCGGCATGCAGCGCAGCCTCGCCGATACCGTGCGTCAGGTGACCCAGGGCTCCGAGGCCATTTCGACCGCGACGCACCAGATCGCGGCGGGCAACACCGATCTGTCGCAGCGCACCGAGGAACAGGCCGCGGCACTGCAGGAAACGGCCGCGAGCATGGAGCAACTGACGGCGACCGTGAAGCAGAACGCCGATCATGCGGTCGAAGCGCAGGCCTGCGCGGACGACGCGAGCGAGATCGCGACGCGCGGCGCGACGGTCGTCGGCGAAGTGATCGGCACGATGAACGAGATCGACCGGAGTTCGCAGAAGGTTGCCGACATCATCGGCACGATCGAGGGCATCGCATTCCAGACCAATATCCTCGCGCTGAATGCGGCGGTTGAAGCCGCGCGTGCGGGCGAGCAGGGCCGCGGCTTCGCGGTGGTCGCGGGCGAGGTGCGCACGCTTGCGCAGCGTTCGGCATCCGCGGCGAAGGAAATCCGCACGCTGATCGGCGAATCGGTGGAGCGCGTGGCGATGGGCTCGCGGCTCGTCGGCGTGGCCGGTGACACGATGCAGGACATCCAGCAGGCGATCGGCCGCGTGACGGGCATCATGACCGAGATCGCCGCCGCGTCGAACGAGCAGCGCGACGGGATCGAACAGGTGAACCGCGCGGTGTCGCAGATGGATCAGGTGTCGCAGCAGAACGCAGCGCTGGTCGAGCAGGCGGCAGCGGCTGCGGCGTCGCTCGAGGAACAGGCGGACGGGCTGCGTCGGGCGGTGGGGGCGTTTCAGGTGGCTTGAGTGATGGCGGGGCGGGCGGCAGCGTGGTTGTTCGGGGGCGTCGCCCGACTCGTCGCCCGACTCATTTCACGGTGGAATTCAGTCCATGTTGTCCTGGATGATCCGGGTGAGAAGACTGGCACACGGTGGCATCCTGATGGCAGATCGTAAGTGAGCAAACCCGCTGATGTGTGGAGCGGACGGCAATGAGCGGAACTTCAAGGGCGCGGGCCGGAAAACAATATCGACAACTGTGCCGACGGGCTGAGTCGGGTAGTGGCGCGTTTCGCGTTTCGCGTCACGCGAAGGGCGGTGCGGCCAGTGCAACGCGTGCCGGCGGCCCACCGATGGCGGTATCAGCTCGCCGCGAGCTGCACGGCCGCCCGCGACGACGCGACGAGCAGCAGTTTCATCGTCGCGCGTGTCGCACCGACGAACAGCTTGCGAGCCGCACGCGCATCGAGCGTTTCGAAGTCGATCTCGGTGAGGATCACGCACGGCGCGGACTGTCCCTTGAAGCGGTAGATCGAATCGAGCAGCACGTCGCCTTCGCGATATTCGGGGTTGCCGAACAGGTCGTACTTGCCCGTGAAGTGCTTGATCCGGTGCGGGCCAAGCTGGTCGAGCGACGCGAGCACCGAGCTTTCGCGGCCGCGATACGACAGCACCGCGATGTCCTGCTTGCGAAAACCGAGCGACAGCGCATGAGTGATCGCGCGCTTGGTCGCGTCGATGCAGGCTTCGGCGAGCGCGTTGCCCGATGCGCCATCTTCCCCGTATGACGAAACCGACGGATCGGAACCGTCGAACGGGCTGCCCGAGTGCAGTTCGGCCGCAAGCGGCTCGACGCGGCCGACGACGTCGCGTACGAATTCGAGCAGATCGCGCGGGCTGCGATAGTTCGTCAGCGCCTTCAGCGTGACCCAGCCGGGCAGCGCGACGGGCTCGCGCAGGTAGAGGTTCTGCAGCGGATCTTCGAGCCACCACCATGCGCCGTCCGGCGTGAGCAGGCGCTCCAGTGCGGCTGCCCACGGCGCATGGAAATCCTGCCCCTCGTCGACGATCAGGACGTCGAAGCGCCAGTGTTCCGGAATCGGTGCTTCCGCGAAGCGCGCCTCGAGTCGCTCGAACGCGCCGGGCACGGTGAAGTCGGGCGTATAGCCGCCGTCGCGCGCGACCCAGTCGCACAGCTGATGGTAGTTCGCGATCTTCGCGCCGGCCGGCGCGATGCGTGCGATGTAGTCGGCGAGCGGCCGGTTGAAACACACATAGAGCACCCGCTTGTCGGCAGCGACCGCGTCGCGCATCGCCTGCACCGCAAGCTGCGTCTTGCCTGAACCCGCGGTGCCCGTCACGCGCAGCCGGAACGGCGTGAATTCGAGCTGGCGCGCCCATGCGGCAAGCCCGCCGGACAGTCGCGTGACGAGCGTGCCGGCCTGCCCGACGAGCGCGCTGGTGTCGGGCGTGAGCGCCAGCTCGTCGGCGAGGAAATGATGCAGCTTCGATGCGTTCGGCAACGGCGCGTCGTGTTCCGGCAGGATCTGCAGGATCACCTGCGCGAGCTGCGCCTTGCGCGACGCGTCGACGATGCGGTCGGCCGCGACGCCGGCGATTGCCGTTTCACGGATCGAGTAGTCGGGGCAGTACAGCAGCGCCTCGACGCCATAGACGCCCGCGCCGAGCGCGGCGGTCAGGCGCCGGTGCAGCGTTTCCTGCGTCCGCGCGAGCTGGATCGGGACGTTGCGCTCCTTCTGCAGGTAGACCTTCACGAGCCCCTTCGGCGTTTCGCGCAGGAAACCGGCCTTCTGCTCGATCAGCAGCACGCGGCCGGCCGGGCTCACGACGACGAACGCCGCTTCGCCGAACACCGAAAAGCCCTGATCCGCACGCGTCCAGTGCACGCCGTGATAGACGGTGTAGCTGTCCGGCAGCGCGTGTTCGAGGGCCGCGAGCGTTTCGCGCTCGCGTTCGGCCGCGCCGGTGGCGGCGAGGCTTTTCCAGTCGTCGGGAATGAGGCGGGCCATGAGCTCGGGCGGCGGATGCCGATAAGGGCGTGAACAGGTTCGGCTATTGTACTGAGGAACCTGTTCACGACCGCCGCGCAGCACGGACGTTGGCCGTTCGGAAGAGGGACGGTTGCAGCGGAAGGCCGCGAACTATCCGCGCGCGAGCCGTTTTGCGAGATCGGCGCTGAGGATTGCCATGCGTGCGGGTTTTTCGTAGCAGACGACGTCGAATGCGCGGATCACTTCGCTGATGTCGGCTTCGCTCGCACGGCCTGTCAGCAGGTCGCCCGTCAGTACGAAGATCGGTGCGCCCGGATTGTCGGACGCGCGCACGGCCTTGATCGCGGTCGCGGCGGTGCTGTCGTCGAACAGCCATTCGGTGACGACGGCGTCAAATGCCTGGCCCTGCAGTGCGTCGACGAACGGCGCGAGGCCGTCGAACGCGGCGGTCGCGAAACCCTGCCGTTCGAGATAACGGCACAGCTCGGTCGAGCTGACGCGATCGGGATCGATCACTGCGACGACGAGCTTGTCGCTCTCGGCGCGGCGCGGATAGATCTCGATCTTGTGCACGTCGTACGCGTTCTGGTACAGCACGCCGGTATGGCGCAGCACGCGCCAGCGGCCGTTCTGTTCGTACGCGACGAATTCGGGGCGTGCACCGGCTTCGAGCGGTGCGCCGATCCATGCGGTGCACGGAATTTCGGCGACGCCGGCATACAGGACCGCCTCCTGCGAATAGGCGCCGACCATGCCGGGGTCGAGCGCCTGTGCGCCGAACAGTTGGGCGGCGGGCTCGCCGTAAGCTTCGGCGACTTTCTTGATCTGCGCGAGGGTCCAGGGACTGCTGCCACGCAGCTTGCGGTGGCCCTGCGAAAAGCTCAGGTCGAGGATGCGGCACAGCTCGGTCGTCTGCTGGCGCTTGCCGATGCCGTTACGGCTCATCAGCTCGCGCACGCGCTCGGCAACCGCGAGGGAATCCGTGGTGATTGCTTCAGTGGTCATGCTACGGGAACGGATCGTGACACTCAGAATGACGCCTTGCGGCAGTCTCGGCGGACAGTCTTGACGACGTCCAGTGGCGAGCCGACCGGCCACGCGCGGAAAAGATAACTTTACCGCAAAACGGCGGTTATTCCATGCGGTGAAAAGTGCGTTTGTGTGAAAGGTGTGTCTTGACGTTACGCTTGATCGCGGTTGTTGCGCGAGCGCAAAAGAGACGTTGAAAACCTGCAAGCGCGGATCCCGGCTTGCCGCGCGCATATTCCACGTGGCTTGGCGCGTAATGCACCGCGGCGGGGACGCGATGCACCAGACGTGGGCGTGTCGTCGCGACACGATGGCGGCATCGTGACCCTCGCAGTCGACAATTCTGCACAGGACATTCGGCGGAGTGGATGGTTTCCTCTAGTGAAACCGGCGTAGATACATTTATCGGCGAACCCGAACCTACGGCGCTCACATGCTACGATTGCCTGTCTTAAAAAAGATGCGTTGAACCGATGCAGAAGAAATTTGTGATGCGCGGCTACGAGATGAACTGCGAACCGCGCGTGACGGCGGACGGCAAGTACGCCGCCCAGGTCGAGGTCACGAAGCTGGGTTTCAGCCGCGAGGCGGCGTTCCGCAATCTGGGCGAATTCGACACTGAAGCCGAAGCCGTCACCTATGCGCAAAAATTCTCCGAAGAGTGGCTGAGCCGCTACGCGTAGCGCACCGGATACCCGCGCAATGCGGGTGCCGGATCGACCGGCGAGACGGCGTCCGTTGATCCGCTGGCGTCCCCATTCATCTGAAGCAAGCGAAACGACCGACGCGCCAGCGCGTGGCGTGGCGGTCGCGTGCGTTCGCGCCTGCGTGATGCGGCGATACCGGTTTCCCGGCCGATGGCTTGCGGCGTGAAAGATGGCGCGTCCAGCCGGTAATGGCAGGCGGCCGATCCAAATTCATGCGCAAGAGTTGCCAATGCCGAGAGAAATTTGTAGATTGATGCCTCACGTTGTGAGGTGCCGATCGTTTCGAGGTAACGCAACTGGAGACTGCGAATGTCCACCTTGTGCATGCAGACCGTCGTTCACGGTAAAACTGTCCAGGTCGTGTTGTCGCTCGAGAGTCGATCAGCCAGGATTCACATCGTCGACGACGAAGCGGGCAACTATCCGCCCCGCACGATGAGCATCGAGCAGTACATTCATGCCGGCATGGGGCACGACGAAATCGCCCGGCATGTTCTCGAAGTCGTCACGATGTCGGTCGAACGGCTTGCGAGGCTGCAACCGTTCGATCGCGCGGCCGGCACGCATACGCGTTACTCATACTGATTGATTGCGGCCGTACCGGGGGAGTCCCGGCGCAGACCTGCGCCCGCCGTTTTCTCGCCCCTCGCTGCTTCTGCCGCTTCGCCTGCGCCTCGCGCGGGCGGTGCTTGCGATGACGAAAGCCGGGGGACGACGAGCCAGCGTGGACCGATCCGGTCCGGCGGGCATGCCCGTTCATCGCGCCTTCAACATTTCGTCGGCGAATCGATAGGCGCTGACCGCGCGTTTGGATTCGTAGTCGGCGATCGTCGACACGTTGCGGCCGGCGTCGCGTGACAGCAACCCCTGCAGCGCAGCCGCGGCGAAGAAGTCGCGCAGATCGGGCGTTGCCGACTTCGGTTCCGGCGGCGGTGTCGCGACCAGCGGGTCCGACTTCCAGAAAACGGGTGACGGCGTGGATGCTTTCGATACGGCAACTGTTTTTTTGATGCTCACATCCTGGGACAACGGCATCATTTCTACCCCTTCGATCAAGTATCGGTTGGCGAGGCAACGTAAGGTCATCGTTACATGGCGAACAGCCTGTTTTTTATATTTTTAGAAGTACTGGCCAATAGATCGACGCGAATATGCACCGGTAATATGCAATCCGTCAAAGAAAATAAATGAGTTCCAATTCTTCGTTCAGGGAGCACGATCCGTTCCCGAGCGCGACAAAAGAAATCGCATGCGTCGCTCGAATCGACAGCGATGGTATGTCGGTGAGAGTTACGTTCCGATGACGTTCAGATGTATCGGATAACGAACCGATGCATGTACCGATTTGGGTGTCGATGCGTGTCGTCGAGGGCGGGCGCGATTCAGGAATCGTCTCGTAAGCATCGTGACGATGGCGAAAGCGTGTGCGGGGAAACGCGCGGCATTGCCGCCGGCATTCGCCGATTCGATTATTCCGGAATCACGCACGGCAGCGTGCCCGGTTCCGCAGGCTCGGGCAGCGCACGCTCGATCTTCTTTTCGAGCAGATAGCCGAGCCGTCAAAGCTCGGAGCCGTGCACGGGCATGTCCGGGGCGAGCACGCGGATCCGGCGCGATCCATCGGGGACGCGGGACGTCAATTGCCGTGGCGCCGGGCACAGGTGCCGCACGTCGTTCGCCATTCGGTCGGGTCGTTCAGCGTCGGGGGGAGCGAATGAGGGGAGGCCCATTTCTACTGCAGCGATACTGTATGGATGTACAGTTTGTCGCGCGGTAAGATAGTCCCGTCAAGGCGAAAAAATGGGGACGGCCGGCTGGCAAGAATGACGCCGTCGCATGCGGGTGCCGGGGGCGCGACAGCGCGGACTCGATCGCTCGCCGACCCGTTCGGACGTTTTCCGCGAAAATCCGGGGCAGAACAGCATCACCCGGCGCCCGTCATCGCATATGTCGATGCATGCGCCGGGCGTATCGACGCCAACAGAAAACAATGACGACAACCTATCCGCTGCATGATGCATTGAGCCACGCCGATACGGCGTTTCCGGCCGAAGCCGACATCGTGATCGCCGGGGCCGGCATCATGGGCTGCGCGGCCGCGTACTACCTCGGGCTGCGTGGCCTGAAGGCCGTCGTGCTCGACAAGTCGCGCATCGCCGGCCAGCAATCGACCCGCGCATGGGGTTTCGTGCGCCAGCAGGGCCGCGAGTCCGCCGAAGTGCCGCTGATGATGGCCGGCATGCGGATCTGGGAAGGGCTCGAGCAGGCGCTCGGCTTCGACCTCGAATGGCGGCAGGGCGGCTGCCTGTATATGGCCGACAACGAAGACGACTGGTCATCGTTCCAGGCATGGCTCGCCGTCGCGCGCGAGCACGGGCTCGACACGCGTACGCTCACGCGTGCGGAAATCGACGCACGCGTGAACGGCCTGTCGACGCAGGCGCGCACGCTTGGCGGGCTGTACACCGCGACCGACGGGCAGGCCGAGCCGCGTCGCGTGGCCGCCGCGTTCGCGGCGCGCGCGACCGAAGCCGGCGCGCGTTTCTTCGAAGGCTGCGGCGTGACCGCGATCGAGACGGCCGGCGGCGCGGTCGTCGGCGTCGTGACCGAGCGCGGCACGATCCGCACGCGGCGGGTGATCTGCGCGGCCGGCGCGACCAGCTTCCGGCTGCTCGACGGCGTCGGCATCCGCCTGCCGCAGCAGGCCGTGCGCGGCACCTGCATGCGCACCAACGTGCTGCCCGACGTGTCCGCGTCGACGATCTGGGGGCATGGCCTCGGCATCCGGCAACGCAAGAACGGCGCGATCAATCTCGCCGACGATATGCAGGTCGACGTCGACATGACGCTTGGCCACTTACGCGGATTGAGCCTGTTCTGGCCGGCGTTCTGGTCGCAGCGCGAGAAATTCCGGCTGCATCTGAATGCGGCGGCATGGCGTGATGTCTGCGCGCGCATCGGCGGCCGGGTCGACCCGATCGAGCCGCGCGATCCGCAGCCTCAGCCGAATCGCGCGCATGCGCCGCGCGCGCTCGCGAAACTCAAGGCGATCTTCCCCGCGCTGAAGGATGCGCAGATCGTCGAGGCGTGGGCCGGCCTGATCGACGTGCTGCCCGACGGCATTCCGGTGATCGATGCGCCCGGCACGCCGTCCGGGCTCGCGATCGCGACCGGCTTCTGCGGACATGGCTTCGCGATGGGGCCGATCGTCGGCCGGCTGCTGGCCGAATGGGTCGATACCGGCGCACCGTCGCTCGACCTGTCGGCGTTCCGTGCGCAGCGATTCGTCGACGGCACGATGGTGCGGCCGCGCAGCATGCTGTAACGCCAGCGCCCGCATGTTCCCGTCGTAGAATCGAGCCCGCATCGTTCAGGAGAATCCTCGTTGGCAACGCCTTCCCAGCGCCGCTCGTTGCGCTTGCGTCTGCGTCGTGCCCGTGACCCGTGGCAGGCGCCGCGCACGCGCACGCTGTTCACCCGTCCCGCGACGTCGCCGCGGCGTACGCTGCTGTTCCGCCTCGGCGCGGTGGTGCTGCTGTGCATGCTCGCGTTCCTCGTGCTGTATCTCGATCGCGACGGCCTGCGCGATTCCACCAAGAGCACGCCGATGAACGTCGCCGATCTCGTGTACTTCACGATGGTCACGGTCGCGACGGTGGGTTACGGCGACATCGTGCCGGTCACGGCGCGCGCGCGTCTGCTCGACGCGTTCTTCATCGTGCCGATCCGTATCGGCATCTGGTTCATCTTCCTGGGCACGGCCTATCAGTTCGTGATCCAGCGCGTCGTCGAGGAATTACGCATGAAACGCTTGCAGAAGCAACTGTCCGATCACATCGTCGTGTGCGGTTACGGCCTGTCGGGATCGATCGCCGTGCGCGAGCTGCTCGAAAGCGGCGTCGATCCGTCGACGATCATCGTGATCGATGCGCAGCAGCAGGCACTCGAGGCCGCGACGTCGCTCGGCGTGACCGGGCTGCTCGGCGATCCGGCGCACGAGGATCTGCTGCAGCAGGCACAGGTGCGCGCGGCGAAGGCCGTGATCATCTCGGTGACCGACGATCCGACCGCGATCCTGCTGACGCTGTCGGTGCGCAGCATCGCGCCCGAGACGAAGATCGTCGTGCGCATCCAGGAGAACCTGTATCAGCGGCAATTGCGCCAGGCCGGCGCCGACGTGATCGTATCGTCGACGAAGATCGGCGCGCTGCTGCTCGCGGACGCGGTGCATAGCCGGTACATCGTGCCGTTCGTGAACGACATGCTGTCGACGCGCGGGCGCGCGACGCTGCTTGAGCGCGAGGCATTACCGCACGAGATCGGCTGCATGACGAACGTCGTGCCGGGCGCGATCGTGGTCGGGCTCGATCGTTGCGGGAAGATTCTTTCGTTTTATGAGGATCCGCCGTGCCGGATCGAGGCGGGGGATACGCTGGTCGTAATTCAGTCGGCGAGGATTCCGGATGCGGATATTTGACGGCTGGAGGTGAACCGACCCGGCATCGTCACACCCATGTCGTGCCATGACCGGCGCGTTGCTCCCGCTTGATATGCCACCATCCGTTTTTTAGTATGCAGTAATCGCGTCGTGCGGCTGCATACAAGCTTGGTCATCGAGGAGACACATGCAATCCAGGTCGGCGGCTCCTTATACCATCGTCGTGGTCGGCATCGTGGTTGCGTGTGCGCTGATGGGTCTGTGCGTGCTGCAACTGTTCCAGAGCCGCAACGACGCGCTCGAGCGGGCGAGAGAAACCTCCCGCAATCTCGGCCTGATCGCCGAGCGGGACATCCAGCGCAACTTCGAACTCTACGACCTGTCGTTGCAGGCGGTCATCGGGGGGCTGCGACGCCCCGACGTGATGAATGCGCCGCCAGGCTTGCGGCGCGCCGTGCTGTTCGACAACGCGATGACCGCGCAATTTCTCGGCTCGGTGCTGGTACTCGATGCCGGTGGCAACATCGTCCTCGATTCGGCCAACGACGTGCCGCGCCGAGGCAATTTCTCCGATCGCAAGTACTTCACCGTCCACCGCGACGATCCGAATGTCGGCCTCTACGTCAGCGACCCGTTCCCGTCGCGCCTGCGAGGGGGCGCGCTCAGCGTCGGGCTCACGCGGCGGATCTCGAGCCCGGACGGCTCGTTTGCCGGCATCGTGCTCATCACGGTCAATCTCGAATATTTCCATCAACTGTTTGCCGGCCTGTCGCTCGGACAGCACGGCTCGATCTCGCTGATCGGCAACGACGGCGTGATGGTGATGCGCCAGCCGTACGACGTCCACACCATCGGCCGCGACATCAGCCAGGCCGCGACTTTCCAGCGGTTCCGGGCCGCGCGGGAGGGGGTGTTTTCGGAAACCTCGTCGCTCGACGGTGTGCGTCGCCTCTACTACTTCAGGCACTTGTCGAAGCTGCCGCTGATGATCATGGTCGCGGAAGCGGAGCCGGATATCTATGCGGCGTGGCGGCACCGGGCCACCACGATCGGCGCGCTGGTGGCGACGTTCGGCGCCGCGTTCATCGCGGTGTCCGTCATGCTCGGCACGCAATTGCGGCGCCGCATGCGTGCCGAGTCGGAACTCGTGCTGCTCGCGCGCACCGATGGCCTCACCGGCCTGAACAATCGCCGCAGCTTCGCGGAAGTGCTGGAGCGCGAATGGCGTCGTGCGCGGCGGGCGCGGTCGGTTTTCTCGTTGCTGTTCGTCGATGTCGACCGCTTCAAGGCCTATAACGATACCTACGGCCACCAGGCGGGCGACGACGCGCTGGCAGCGGTCGCACGCTGTATCGGCGACAACATCCGCCGGCCGGCCGATACCGCGGCCCGCTACGGCGGCGAGGAATTCGTCGTGCTGCTCCCGGATACCTCCGAGACGGGCGCCGCCCAGATTGCCGAGCGGATTCGCGCTGCGATCGACGGGTTGCCGCTCGAGCACGCCGGCAGCGAATATGGGCACGTCACCGCCAGTATCGGCCTCGCGAGCTGGACGCCCGAGCACGATGCGCAAGCCGAAGCCGTGATCAAGGCCGCCGATGAGGCGCTGTACTACGCGAAGGCGAACGGGCGGAACAGGGTGGCCGCCTTTCGCGCAGTGGCGTGACGCAGGTCGCGACGCACATGTGCGTGACCGGTCGACGCGCGCGGGCAGCAACGTTATGACGTACACCGAATAATTTATCGATTTATATCGGTTGGGATAACCGGATCGCAAGAACAGAATCTTCGCTTCCGGAACCCGGCGACGCGTGCGTGTCGGGTTCCTGTCTCCATGTGGACATCGCCGGGTATCCGGCGAAACAAGGGAATGCGATGAGTTCGATCGATCTGAATGCCGCTATCACGCCGGTTTCCGCGCCCATCCGCTCCGCGAGCGACGTGGCGCGCCTGATCAATACGACGGACAGCTCCGTCAGCCATGCGCGAATGATCGTGCTGCTCGCGCTCGGCGGCGTGTTTCTCGATGCATACGACCTGACGACGCTGTCCTACGGCATCGACGACGTCGCGCGCGAGTTCGGCCTGACGCCCGCACTGACCGGGCTGGTCGGGGCGGCGATCATGATTGGCACGATCTTCGGCAGCCTGATCGGCGGCTGGCTCACCGACAAGATCGGCCGCTATCAGGTGTTCATGGCCGACATGCTGTTTTTCGTGATCGCGGCGATCGCGGCCGGACTCGCGCCGAACGTGTGGGTGCTGATCGGTGCGCGCTTCGTGATGGGGCTCGGCGTCGGCATCGACCTGCCGGTTGCGATGGCGTTTCTCGCGGAATTCTCGAAGTTCAACGGCCGCGGCAACAAGGCGTCGCGGCTCGCTGCGTGGTGCCCTATGTGGTACGTGGCGTCGTCGGTCTGTTTCCTGCTGATCTTCGGGCTGTATTTCCTGCTGCCGGCCGAGCATGCGGGCTGGCTGTGGCGCGCGTCGCTGATCTTTGGCGCGGTGCCCGCACTGGTCATCATCCTGGTGCGCAATCGCTTCATGAACGAATCGCCGCTGTGGGCGGCGAATCAGGGCGACCTCGCCAATGCGGCGCGCATCCTTCGCGAGTCGTACGGGATTCACGCACACGAAGCAGACGATGCGCCGCGCGCGCCGAGCCAGCCGCCCGTACGGATTCGCGTGCTGTTCCAGCGTCCGTATCTGGGCCGCACGATCGTCGCCAGCGTGATGAACCTGTGCATTCCGTTCGAATACACGGCGATCGCGTTCTTCCTGCCGTCGATCCTGTCGCAGTTTCTCGGCGCGGGCGTGTTCGAGACGATCGCCGCGTCGCTCGCGCTGAACGTCCTGTTCGCGTTTACCGGGGGCTTGCTCGGCATGCGTCTTGCGTATCGCTATCCGTCGCGCCACGTCGCGATCGCGGGGTTCGCGCTGCAGTTCGTCGCGCTCGTTGCACTCGCGCTGGCCGGACATCCGCACGGCGCGGTCGCGATCGGCGTCGTGCTGCTGATGCTCGGCACGTGGTTGTTTGCCGAAGGCTTCGGACCGGGCGCGCAGATGATGATCTATCCGACGCTGTCGTACCCGGCGGCGATCCGCGGCACCGGGGTCGGCTTCGGGCGTTCGCTGTGCGGTATCGGGCAGGCGCTTGCGCTGTTCGTGCTGCCGATCCTGCAGGCCCGGCTCGGCACGGACATGTTCTGGGTCGTGGCGATCAGCGCGGTCACGCCGATCGTGTTTCTGCTGATCGTGCGTCATGAACCGACGGCGCGCGACATCGACGACGAGGCGGCGGCGTGACAGGCGGCATGAGCGCGGCAGAAAGCGCTCGCGGTCGGCGCGTCGTCGTGCCCGCGAGCAGAGCGGCGGCGTGCGCGGATCGATGCGTCAACGCGTGGAGAAGGGCGTCAGGCCGGATTCGATCAACCATTGGCGCGCGATCGTAGTGCATGGCAACGGGCGCTCCAGGGTCGGAAAATGGCCGCACCCGTCGATCGGTTCGAAACGGGCATGCGGCATCGATGCGGCGATGTGGCGGCCCACGTCGACGGGAACGAAACGGTCGGCGCTGCCCCAGACGAGTAACGTCGGGATCCGGGTCGATGCGAGCGTAGGCCAGCGATCCATGCGTGTCGACGTTGCGTCGGATTGCCGTGCGAACACGTCGGCGCCGGCATCGCGCGCCATCTGCACGAATGCTGTTCTTGCCGCGATGTCGTCTGCGGGGATGGCGTTCTCGGCGAATTCGGCGAGAACGCGTTCATGCTCGCCGGAACGGATTCTGCGACTCGTGGCGCGCGCCGACGCCGGATCCGGATGGGCGCCGGGCTGACAATTCATCAACCAGAGGCCGCGAACGCGATCGGGCATCCTGGCGAGCACTTCGAGTGCCAGGCAGCCGCCATACGCGGTGCCTGCGAGGATCAACGGCCCTTCCGTGACAGACAGCAGGTGCTCGGCGCTTTCCGCGAAGGTCGGGTACGAAAGCACGTGCACCGACGGCGACACAAGATCGCACAGCCCGTCGACCTGCGCGGCATACATCCGTGCGTCGCATGGCATGGCCGGCAGGAAGACGAGCGGGAGTGGCATCGTGGCAGGCGGGTTCATTCGAGGTGGGCGGGTTGCCGTTGAAGGGCAGTGCGGGGCCGAACGCTAGCCGCCGGATTTTCGCCGGCTGAAGCGTTGCTCGACGACCTCGGTTCCCCATTGCGAGCCTGCCGATTCGCTGGTCAGCGCAAAGCCGAACGATTCATACAGGTGACGTGCCGAATCGAGTCCCTTGAATGTCCAGAGATACGTCTCGTCGAACTGCCGATCGTCGACGAACTGCATGGCAAGCGTCATGAGCTGCCGCCCGATGCCGGCGCCGCGCAACGCATCGTCGACGATGAACCAGCGCAAGTGCGCGATGCCCGATACCTTGTCTCCGTCGATGGCGAGAGAGGCGAGCGTGCGGCCATTTTCCGTGCAGAGCCAGAGCGCCTTGCCCTCGGCCGGAAGCGCGCCCGCAAATTCGGCGAGTTCGGTCGCAACCTTCTTTTCGAAGAACGCGCCGAATCCCCAGTGTTCCGAATAGAACCGCGCGTGAAGGCTCGCTATGTCGCCGATGCAGCCGGGCTGATAGCCGTCGAGGATCTGCACGGCGTTTTGCTTCGCGACGGACGGCTTGGCTACGTTGTCCTGCGCCAGCGCGTCGCTATAAAGCGCGAGCGAGCGGATCAGGTTTTGCTGGTCCGCCGGCACCATGCGACGCAGCGCATTCGACACCTGGCGGGTCGCAAACCGGTCGATTTTCTCCCGGAGCTTTTGCCCGTCGGCGCTCAGGTACAACTCGGTCGCGCGCGCATCGTCGGGCGAGATGCGGCGCGTCACGAAGCCGGCCGCCTCCAGCCGGGCAAGCTGTCGGCTCGTATTCGATTTGTCGAGCCGCAGGATATTGCCGAGATCCTTTGCGCTGATGCCGGGCGCCATTCCGATTTCGAGCACGGCGTGAACGGCCGACGGCGCGAGGTCGCTGTCGGCCAATGTCGTGCGCATGAAGCCCAGTTCACGGACCAGTTTTCGGGAAAAATCGCGAAGCTCCAGGATTGTTGCGTCGCGGGTCTTGGCGGGAATATCGATGAGGTCCATGATCAGCCCGGAAAAGTTGCGGCCCGCAAGCAATATTAGTTGCGATGCGCAACTTGTCAAGGCGGTTTGGTTGTCAGCCACGTTTCGTCGGACGTTTCGATGGCCGGTCTTTGCGTGCGCGCCAAGCCGATACCCGCAAAACACGCTCACCCCGGCGACGGCCGCCGCGTTGGAGTGGACGTCAACCGCCTTCACGCGAAGGGCGATGCGAGGTCGAATCATGCAGCTTCAAACCGGCAACCTGTTCAGCATCGAACGGACCCGAAGCGACGACGAGCAGGTCGACGTACTCGTGGCCGGCGCGCGCCTGAACATCGAGCGAATCGTGTCGATGGGGCATGCGAGTCCCGACGGGTTCTGGTACGACGACCCGCGCGCCGAATGGGTTGCGTTGCTGTCCGGCGCGGCCGCGCTCGAATTCGAAGGCGATCAGGCGCTGTACGACATGCGTCCCGGCGACTACGTGCTGATCGAACCGCATTGCCGGCATCGCGTCGCGTGGACGCATCCGGAGGAGCCGACCGTATGGCTCGCGATCTACCACGAACGCTGAGTAGCGGCCATCAAGGGCGCGTGTCATTCGGGCAAGCCGCCGGGGACATCGTGCGATGTGTGGCGTCACGGGCTTGCCGTTGCTTCACGCGCGATCCGGCTCCATCGCGGAGCCGGTCGAAGTCCTGCCGGCGCGCCATCGCGATCCGGCGAGCGCCGGAAGTGGAGCGGGCGCGGTAACGCGCCGCTCTGGATCCGGGGCAAGGAGCGCCGTCAGTTCGTCATCGTCAAGCCGCCGTCGATGGGCAAGAAGACGAAGAGGGCGTGACGGAACATGCGGCGCCCGGCACCGCCCGGTCGAATTCCCGGGGTCCCGCTTATCCACGCCCGACGAACGGCATCGTCGTCGCCATGATCGTCATGTTCAGGATGTTCGTGTCCAGCGGAAGATTCGCCATTTGAACGACCGCGTTTGCCACGTGCGTGACGTCCATCCGTGCCTCGGGCGCCATGCGTCCGTCGGCCTGCAGCACGCCGTCCGTCATCCGGTCCGTCAGCGACGTCGCCGCGTTGCCGATGTCGATCTGGCCACACGCGATGTTGTATGCGCGGCCGTCGAGTGCGAGCGACTTGGTGATGCCGGCTACCGCGTGCTTGGTGGCCGTGTACGCGATCGTGTTCGGGCGCGGTGTATAGGCCGAGATCGAACCGTTGTTGATGATCCGGCCACCCTGCGGTATTTGCGCTTTCATCACGCGCCACGCAGCCCGTGCGCACAGGAAGACGCCCGTCAGGTTCGTAGCGACGACGGCGTTCCACACGTCGAATGCGTATTCGTCGAGTGCAACGGCCGGTGCGTTGCGGCCGGCGTTGTTGAAGAGCACGTCGAGCCGGCCGAACTGCTGCGCGATCTGCGCGAACGCGTGATCGACCGATGCTTCGTCGGTGACGTCGGCCGGAAATACGTGCGCATCGCCGTGAGCGGCGACGATCGCCTCTTTCGTTTCACGCAACGATTCTTCGCGGCGTCCGATCAGCGCGACGGTAAATCCCGCGCCGGCGAGTGCGATCGCCGCAGCACGACCGATGCCGGATCCGGCGCCCGTGACGGCTGCGAATTTCTGCGAAACAGACATGACTTGATTCCCTGCGGGTTGGGTGACGAAAGAGGCGGCAAGGGTGCGATGGCATCGCCGCGCGCCGGTTGAAGCGACATCGTACCGCGCACCGCGGGTTCGCGGCGGGGGCCGCTATTGCCTGCGCGCCGGCGCAGGCTTTCGTCCGCGTGTTTCGGCTTCCGAGAACAGGCTGACCACGACATCGCGCAACCACCGGTTGCCTTCGTCCTGATTCACGCGCGTATGCCACAGCATATGAATCGGCGCACCCGGCAGTGTGACGGGCAACGCTCGCCAGCTCAGCGAAAACGGCGCGGCGAGTTGCAGCGCGAGATGCTCGGGCACGGTCGCGATCAGGTCGGTGCGTTGCAGGATATAGCCGACGCTCATGAAATGCGGCACCGTGAGCCGCACGCGGCGCTTGACGCGCCGCCGCTTCAGCCATTCGTCGACCTGCCCGTGGCCGGTGCAGGCCGACACCACGACCAGATGCTCGGCTTCCCGCCATGCGTCGACCGTCAATGGCGCGTCCGCGAGCGGATGCCCGCGGCGGAACAAGCACACGTACCGCTGATCGAACAGCCGGCGCTGATAGAACCCGCCTTGCAGTTGCGGCAGCAGCCCGATCGCGAGATCGACGCGACCGTCGGCCATTTCGTCGCCGAGGTTCACGCTCGTGTTGCGCACCGTATTGAGCGCGATGCCCGGCGCCGCTTTCGACAGATGTTCGAGCAACGCGGGCAGGAACACGACTTCGCCGATATCGGTCATCCCGATCGTCATCGTGCGCGACGCGCGCAACGGATCGAATCCCGTCTCCGGATTGAGCGCCGCATGCAGCGTCGACAGCGCCTGCGCAACCGGCTCGGCCAGGCGCAACGCGAACGGCGTCGGGACCACGCCGCCGGGCCCGCGCACGAACAGCGGATCGCCGAGCCGGCGGCGCAGCTTCGCGAGCGCATTGCTCACGCCCGGCTGGCTCATGTTCATCTGCTCGGCGACGCTCGACACGCGCCGCTCCTGCATCAGCCGCTGAAAAAGCAGCAGCAGATTGAGGTCGATCTCGCTCAGTTCCATGGTGACGCAGCGCTCCAGATCATTCCGTTCAGTGATGAAGAAGATTCCCTTCATTTTATTGCGGGATAAGAGTCCGCTGCTGAAAATACCGATACGGCGCATGTGTTCGACAGGCGCGCCGAACAGGTCACGCGCGCTGCGGCCCCGATAACTGAATATCTGAATCCCGGAGACACCTTCATCATGCAGACCAATCTGAACATCGCGATCGTCGGCGCCGGCATCGGCGGCCTGACCCTGGCGCTTGCGTTGCGCGAGCGCGGCATCGACGCGCAACTGTACGAGCAGACCGACGTGCTGCGCGAGGTCGGGGCGGCCGTTGCGCTGTCGGCGAATGCGACGCGCTTCTACGAACGAATGGGATTGCGTTCGGCTTTCGACGCGGTATGCGCGGAAATCCCGGCGCTCGTCTATCGCGACGGGCGCAGCGGGGCGGTCATCGGTCATCATCGCGGCGAACCCGACTACCGCCGGCAATTCGGCGGGTCATACTGGGGCGTGCATCGTGCGGATCTGCAGGCGATCCTGTCGCAGGCCGTCGGTGTCGAGCAGATTCATCTGGGCCATCGGCTGGTCGATCTCGTGCAGCATCCGGATCGCGTGACGCTGACGTTCGACAATGGCAAGCGTGCCGATGCCGATCTCGTGATCGGCGCGGATGGCGCGCGTTCAATCACGCGGCGCTGGATGCTCGGCTACGACGACGTGCTGTATTCGGGCTGCTCGGGCTTTCGCGGCGTGGTGCCGGCCGAGCGGATGGACTTGCTGCCCGACCCCGAGACGATCCAGTTCTGGATCGGACCGCACGGCCACCTGCTGCACTATCCGATCGGCGACAACGGCGACCAGAATTTCCTGCTGGTCGAGCGTCATCCGTCGCCGTGGCCGTCGCGCGAGTGGGTCATGCCGGCCGAAGAGGGCGACCAGTTGCGCCTGTTCAAGGACTGGCATCCGGCGGTGGTGCAGATGATCACCGCGGTGCCGATCAGCCAGCGCTGGGGGCTGTTCCACCGGCCGCCGCTCGGCCGCTGGAGCCGCGGGCGCGTGACGCTGATCGGCGACGCCGCGCATGCGCTGGTGCCGCATCACGGGCAGGGCGCGAACCAGTCGATCGAGGATGCGGTGGTGCTGGCCGGGCAACTGGCGAAGGCCGGACCGGGCAACTGGCGCGAGGCGCAGGAAGCGTACGAGCGGCTGCGGCGCGGTCGCACGCGCAAGGTGCAGTACGCATCGATCACGGCCGCCGACGTGCTGCATCTGCCCGACGGGCCGGCCGCGCAGGCGCGCAATGCCCGGCTCGGCGAACGCGACAGCGTGCTGCGTCACCTGGACTGGATCCACGATTTCGACGCGCTCGCCGACGAGCCGAACGAGCGGCAGGGCGGTACGTGGCTTTGACGGGCCGCGCATTGCGCGCTTGGCCCGGCGCGCGCGAGCGTTTGTTACCGACGCGGCCGCATGGCGCTCATGCGTAGTCGGCCTCCTGTTTGGCGCCGCGCTTGACCTGCTCGATGTCGCGAAACCGTGCGGCCGGATGAGCGTCCGGCAACCGCGCGGCGCCGCCGAACAGCTTCTCGCGCAGCGTGCCGGGCGCGTATTCGGTCGGGTAGACGCCGCGCCGCTGCAACTCTGGCACGAGGTGACGCACGATGTCCTCGAACGTTTCGTGCGCCACGGCGTACGCGAGATTGAAGCCGTCGACGTCGGTTTCGGCGACCCATTCCTGCAGGATGTCCGCGACCGTCTGCGCGGAGCCGACGAACACGGGGCCCATCCCGCCGATACCGCCCCACGCGGCCAGTTCCTCGATCGTCCACGCGGTGTCGCCACCGGCCAGATGCTCGACTGCCGACACGATCGCATTCGTTTCGACGCGCCTGACGGGATCGGTCGGCGCGTACTGGCCGAAGTCGATGCCGGTCCAGCCGGACATGAACACGAGCGAACCGTCGTACGACACGTAGCGGCGATATTCGTCGAACTTTGCCTGTGCCTTCTCGTCGGTCTCGTCGACGATCACCGTCACGAGGTTGTAGATCAGCACGTCGCGCGGGTCGCGCCCCGCGGCCGCAGCCTGTGCGCGCACGTCGGCGACATGGCGCGCGAGTTGCGCACGGGTGGGCGCGGCAACGAACACGCATTCGGCGTGCTGCGCGGCGAACGCCTTGCCGGGGCCGGACGCGCCGGCCTGGAACAGCACCGGCGTGCGCTGCGGCGACGGCTCGCACAGGTGATAGCCGGGCACGTCGAAGAACCGGCCCTTGTGGCCGATGTCGTGCACCTTCTCGGGATGCGTGAAGACGCGGCCGTCGCGATCGCGCACGACCGCGCCGTCTTCCCAGCTCCCCTCGAACAGCTTGTACAGCACCTCGACATATTCGGCCGCGACCGCATAGCGATCGTCATGTGTGCGCAGTCCGTCGTCGCCGACGTTCCTCGCGCCGCTTTCCAGGTACGACGTGACGATGTTCCATGCGAGCCGGCCCTTGGTGTGATGGTCGGCCGTCGACAGGCGGCGCGCGAAGGTGTACGGGTGCTCGAACGTCGTCGACGCGGTGATGCCGATGCCGAGATGTTCGGTCGCCATCGAGATCGGCGCGGCGAGTTGCAGCGGGTCGTTGACCGGAATCTGCGCGGCTTGATGCAGCGCGTGATAGTTGCTGCCGCGGTAGACGTCGTAATAGCCGATCACGTCCGCGATGAAGATCGCGTCGAAGATGCCGCGCTCGAGCACGCGGGCGAGATCGGTCCAGTAGTCGAGGTCCTTGTACTGCCACGAGCGGTCGCGCGGATGCGCCCACAGCCCCGGCGACTGATGACCGACGCAATTCATCTCGAATGCGTTGAAGCGAATGGTCTTGCTCATCGGGTCGCTCCCGTTTCGGTGCCGGCGCCTGCACCGTTGCCGACGCGCCAGACGAACGGCGGCGTGCGTCCGTTGACGATCCAGTCGCCGACGATCCGCGCCTTGTAGACGAGCGGATTGTGCGACGATACCGTGCGCGCATTGCGCCAGTGGCGGTCGAGCGCGGTCGTGCTGCGCGTCGCGGATGCGCCGAGCGCATCGAACAGCCGTGTCGCCGCGCGCAGCACGAGTTCCGACACGACGAGCTGGCTCTGCGCGGATTCGATTTCGGCCGCGACGTTCGCGTCGTGCTCGGCTTCGTCGTCGCCGCCGAAGCGTGCGACGTACGCGCGTTGCAGCGGCTGCGCGGCGCGCTGTGCGAGCGCGTCGGCCGCATACGCCCACGATGCGATTTCGCCGATCACCTGCTGGAGCTGCGCGTCGTCGCCGGCGCGCGCCGCGTTGCCGTGGCTGTACACGCGCGTGCGGCCGCGCACGAGTTCGCCGGCGTCGCGCACGATCGCATGGCCGATGCCGGCCAGCGTCGCGACGTGGAACAACTGGTAGAACGCGGTCTGATACTTGAAGCGGCGTGCGAAGTCGATCACGTTGTCGGCGTCGACCGCCGCATCCTCGAAGCGCGTCGTGCCGCTGCCGGTCGTGGTCTGGCCGAAGCCGTCCCAGTCGTCTTCGCGGATCACGCCTGGCTGTGCCGTGGCGACGGCGACGATCACGTCGCTGCCGTCGTGCGCGCGCTGCGCGAATACGTCGATCCAGTCGGCGAACAGGCTGCCCGTGCTGTAGAACTTGCGGCCGTTCAGCACGAGCCGGCCGTTTTGCTCGGACACCTTCGTGATGGTCTGGCCGAGCGGAACGTCGCCGGCCTCCGACCACGCGTTGCCGACCAGCTGGCCGTTCGCGAAACGGTCGAACCAGGCGCTGCGCTGCGGCCCGGGCGGCGCGTTCAGCCAGTCCTCGACGAACGCAAAGTGGCCGCGCAGCGCCTGCGGCAGATTGGAATCGGCCGTGGCGAGCTCGGTCAGCAGCTGGAACAGTTGCGGCAGCGACGCGCCGTCGCCGCCGTTGCGCACCGGCAGCCGTATCGCGCCGAAGCCGGCGTCCTTCAGCCAGCCGATCGCGTCGTGCGGCAGTTCGCGGCGGCGGTCGCGCTCGGCGGTGCCGTCGGCGATGCGCTCGAAGATCGGCCTGAAGCGGCTCGCGAGTGCGTCGTAGTCGGTGCCGGTGGAAAGATCGATGTCTGCGTGCGACGAAGTCATGCGTGTTCCTCGAAGGGCGGGGCCGTTTGCACCGGGAGAGCCAGTATAGGAAGCGTGACGCGAGCGTTCCAATAACGGATTCGCAGATCGTTATCGTCGATACGCATTACACGCGCGGCTGCGCGGAAGTCTCGACGTCAACGCGTCGATTGCGACGTCGAGGCGTGGAATCGAGCGCCGTGCCGCATCGTGTCGTTTGTTATCCGAAGGAATAACGTTACGAGAATCGCTCGGTTTGCCGGCCCGCGATGCACTGCTAGATTCAGTGCTTTCGTCATCCATCAGGAGAGCCCGATGTCCGATACGAACGCCACGATTCACGAGCAGCCGGCCGACGCGAAACCGCAGGTCGCCCGCGTGATCGCCGACGACGCACAGGCGATCGCGGCCGCGCATGCGCTGGCGCAGCGGCTCGCGCAAGGCGCGTCCGCCCGCGATCGCGAGCGCCGGTTGCCGCGCGACGAGATCGAGTGGTTCTCGCAGTCGGGGTTGTGGGCGATCACGGTGCCGAAGGCTTACGGCGGCGCGGGCGTGTCGCATGTGACGCTTACCGAGGTGATCAAGATCGTCGCAGCGGCCGACGGGTCGCTCGGGCAGTTGCCGCAAAATCATTTCGGGCTGGTCGACGTGATCGCGCTGGTCGGCACCGATGCGCAGAAGCGTCATTTCTTCGCGGAGATCCTGAGCGGCAAGCGGTTCGGCAACGGCTTTTCGGAGAAGGGTACGAAGCACGTGCTCGACCTGAAGACGCGCGTGCGCCGTGACGGCGACGACCATGTCGTCGACGGCACGAAGTTCTATTCGACGGGCGCGCTGTTCGCGCACTACGTGCCGGTGCTCGGCCTCGACGATGCGCAGCAGGCGTGGCTCGCATACGTGCCGCAGCCGACGCCCGGGCTCACCGTGATCGACGACTGGTCGGGCTTCGGCCAGCGCACGACCGCGAGCGGCACGGTCGTGCTCGATCGCGTGCGTGTGCCGGCGTCGCATGTGCTGCCCGCACAGCGCGTATCGGACGAGCCGACGCTCAACGGCCCGCTGTCGCAGATCATCCAGGCGGCGATCGATGCAGGAATCGCGAAGGCGGCCATCGCCGATACCGAGGCGTTCGTGCGCACCCGCACGCGTCCGTGGGTCGACAGCGGTGTTGAGCGGGCCACCGACGATCCGCTGATCGTGCGCGAAATCGGCCGGCTGCACATCCAGCTTCATGCGGCGGAAGCGCTGCTCGAACGCGCGGCGCGCACGCTGGACGAGATCGGGGCACGCGGCACGGTGACGGACGACGACGTTGCGCGCGCATCGGTCGCCGTCGGCGAAGCGAAAGTGCTGACGACGGAAATCGCGCTGCTCGCGGGCGAGAAGCTGTTCGAGCTGGCAGGCACGCAGTCGACGCTGGCCGAACACAATCTCGATCGCCACTGGCGCAACGCGCGCACGCATACGCTGCACGATCCGGTGCGCTGGAAATATCACCTCGTCGGCAACTACTACCTGAATGGCGTGCGTCCGGCGCGCCATGCGTGGAACTGAGCGTTGCACCAGGCGGTGCGCCGCCACACACATCGCGCCGGAGGACGCGGCGCAGTGCAGCTCGGGATGACGTGAAGGGTGACGCGTCAGGCGCGCGACCGGGCTTCGTCACTTCACGCATTCGAGCGCGTATTTCAGGCCCTGGCCGAGCAATCCGCGCCACACTTCCCATGTATGCCCGCCGCCGACGATGCGCAACTCGGCCGCGTTCTGCGCGCGCCGCAGGTGCGTGTACAGCACGCTCGATTCCGCCTGGATCGTCAGGTCGTCGTCACCGGCCGCGATGAACATCGGCACGCGCCAGTTGCGCGCGAAATAGCCGCGCATCAGCGTCGGGTAGTTGAGCTCGTGCCACACGCGCGGATCGAACTGCCGGTCGCCGAATACGCCGACGTAGCGCGCGGCGGAATTGAGCGGCGGCTCGTTCGCGTAGATCGCGGGACTGAGCAGCATCGCGCCGCAGAACAGGCCCGGCTCGAGCAGCGAGAAACGCAGCGCGCCGAAACCGCCCATCGACACGCCGCCGATCGCGCGGCCCGCGCGCTGGTTCGATACCGCGAAGTGCGCTTCGACTTCCGGCAGCAGGTCGTTGAGAAACGCACTCTGCATCTTCTCCTTGCGATCGACGTACCAGTCGGTGCCGCCTTGCGGCATCACGATCACGACGGGCGGAATCTCGTGGCGTTCGATCAGCGTGTCGGTCGTGGCCTGTAGCCGGCCCTGCGTGATCCAGTCGTTCGCGTTGCCGGCATTGCCGTGCAGCAGGTACATCACCGGATAGCGCGCGCCCTCCGGGTTGTAGCCGGGCGGCAGGTAGACCGTATAGGACCAGTCGCGCTTCAGCGACGCCGAACGAAACGAGCGCAGCACGATGCTGCTGCCGGGATTGACCGGTGCTTCCTGCGCGGCCGGCACCGACGGGGCGGCCTGGACCGTCGACGGCGAGGCAGGCGTTGTCGCGGTCGCGCCCTGGGTGGCATGGGCGGTGGCGACGGAGCTGGCGAGCAGGGCGACGGCGAACGGAAGGGCAAGTCGGCGCATGGCGAATTGTTTCAGGTAGGGCGCCCGCTATCGTAGCAGCGGTGGGTGATGGCGCGGTGCGTCATCGCCGCGAACGGAGCGGGAACGGCAGTCGCGACACGAACGGCGCATAGAGCTTCGCGACGAGATACAGCAAGCCGATCGCGACGACGTCGGCGGTCAGGCCGAGCGGCACGTCGAGATAGCCTTCGGTCGCCTGGTACAGCAGCGAATCGACCGCGAGCGAGATGCAGGTGCCGGCGACGAAGCACAGCAGCCCCTGCCGGCCGATCGTGCCGATCCACGGCATCGCGTGTGCGACTTTCTTCATCCACCCGAGGTGCACGAGCTTGGCCGCGAGCCATGCGATCGCGAGGAAGTTTCCGAGCCGCAGCGCGCCGAGGTTCTGCTTGATCGACGGATCGGTCGGGAACGGCTCGACGCGCAGCCGGTAGTACGCGCCAGCCGCGACGATCGCGAGCGCCGCGGCCGTGAGCAGCCAGCCCTGCGGTTTCGGCGCGAGCGTCTGGTACACCGGCTGGCAGCGCGCGATCACACCGAACACGAACAGGAATTGCCACGCGAACGGATTGAAGTCCCACGGCATGCCTTCGACTGTCGGCAGGAAGCGCGCGACATGCGGCGCCGCGTACCACAGCGATCCGCTGAACGCGAGCAGCAACCACGGTTGCGTGCGCGCGAGCGGCAGCGCGAGCGGGACGAGCAGCGCGAAGAACGCGTACATCGGCAGCACCGATGCGAGATACGGCTGGCGGCGGAACAGCAGGATGTCGCGCAGCGCCGCGAGCGGCTTGTGGAGCAGGCCGTCGAGATCGTTGGTCGGCATGTTCGGGCCGTCGATCGAGAATGCGTTTAGCACGGCCGTGATCAACAGCATCAGGCCGGCCGTCACCAGAAACGCGCGATAGATCTCGAACGCGCGCCGGATGAAGCGCTGGCGCGCGGCGGCCTCGTCGTGGCGCTCGGCGAGCGCGTTGTACGCGATGGCGGTGGCGAAGCCGCCGAGGAACACGAACACCTCGGCCGCATCGCACAGAGCGTACGCATGCAGCGTCACGCGCGACAGGATGCTGCCGCCGATGTGGTCGACGACGATCACGAGCAGCACGAGTCCGCGGAAGAAATCGAGCTCGGCGTAGCGGCCGGGCCGGGCGGCGGCGGTCATCGGGCCGCCTCCCGGCGTGCGCCGCGTGCGCGGCTGGCAGCTGCCGCGCGTGAATCGGGGTGAAGCATGACTTCGTGGAGAAATGACGAACGGATGCGCATTGTGCCATCGATGCGACATCGCCCGGGTTTATGCGGATGGCGGGCCGGTCAGCCGCGGCCGGCAAGCTCGGTCGGGCAGGCAGGCGGGCCGGGCAGTTGGACGAGCGCAACGCTTTGCATGCCGGCTCTACGTCCCCGATGGACGGCTGGTTTGCGACGTGACACCATTTTGTCCTCGCGGCCGCACACCGCGTTGTCCGCCCTGCGGGCCAGTTACATATAAACAGACAAACGATTCGCCGGGCGCAAGGCCTGCCCGGCACCCGGCTCCGGAGATCCGTCATGAAGAAGCACGCCATTTTTGCCGCCGCGCTGGCAGCGTTCGCCGCGCCGGCCTTCGCGCAGGACAGCGTCACGCTGTACGGCCTGATCGACGAAGGCTTCAACTACACGAACAACGTGAACGTGAACGGGGTCGGAAAAGCGGATTACCAGCTTGCGAGCGGCTATGCGCAGGGCAGCCGCTGGGGCCTGAAAGGCAGCGAGGACCTGGGCGGCGGGCTGAAGGCGATCTTCACGCTGGAAAGCGGCTTCGACGTGAACAACGGCCGGTTCAACCAGGGCGGCCGGATGTTCGGCCGTCAGGCGTTCGTCGGGTTGAGCGCGTCGCGCTTCGGCACGCTGACGTTTGGCCGCCAGTACGACTCCGTCGTCGACTATCTCGCGCCGCTGACCGCGAACGGCAACTGGGGCGGCACGCTGTTCTCGCATCCGTTCGACAACGACAACACGGACAACTCGTTCCGCGTCAACAACACGGTCAAGTACGCGAGCCCCGACTGGAACGGGCTGACCTTCGGCGGCACCTACAGCTTCAGCAACAGCACCGGCTTCTCGACCAATCGGCAGTACAGCGTCGGCGCGCAGTATTCGCTGGCCGGGTTGCAGGTCGCGGCCGCGTATCTGCAGGCGAACAGCCCGGGCGTCGGCAGCGCGGGCGCGATCGCGGCGGACGACGCGAACTTCGTCGCCGACCGCCTGCGCATCTTCGGCGGCGGCATCAACTACACGTTCGGGCCGGCGACGGTCGGCTTCGTGTATACGAAGGCCGATATGAAGAACCCGGTGTCGACCGTTTACCTGCCGGCGGCGACGTTCGCCGGCCTTGGGCTCACCGCGACGAAATTCCAGAACTTCGAAATCAACGGCAAGTACCAGCTCACGCCCGATTTCTACCTCGGCGCGCAGTACGTGTACACGGACGGCAAGTTCGACGCGGCGTCCGGCGCGCTCAGCCCGAAATACCATACGGTCGGCCTGATGGCCGACTACAGCCTGTCCAAGCGCACCGACGTGTACCTGCAGGGCGCATGGCAGAAGGTTGCCGGCGACAAGACGGGCACCGCGGCCGACGGCGGTTACGTCGTCGGCACCGACGGCCCGTCGTCGTCGTCGAACCAGTTCGCGGTGCGCGCCGCGATCCGCCACAAGTTCTGAGTGCGCGATACCGGGCCGGGGCCTGATCGCCCCGGCGGCGGTCGTCATGCCGCCCGGTGCGGGCCGCCGAGCGTTTGCGCGAGCCAGTCGACGAAGGTCCGCACGCGTGGCGCCAGATGTCGGCCGTGCGGAAACACGACCGACACCGGCAGCGGCGGGGCATGCCATTCCGGCAGCACCTCGACCAGCGAACCGTCTTCGATGAGCGGCGCGAGCCCGTCGCGCGGCGCCTGGATCAGCCCGAGGCCCGCGACGCAGCATGCGAGATACGCTTGCGAGCTGTTGACCGAGACGACGCTGCGCATCTTCACCTTATGCAGCTCGCCCGAATCCATATCCGCATATTCCCAGTCCAGCTCGCGGCCCGTGCGGTTCGAGAAATAGCCGACCGCGAGGTGGTCGGGCAAATCGTCCGGCGAGCGCGGCGTGCCGTATTGCGCGAGATAGCCGGGCGACGCGCAATTGATCTGCGCCATCTCGCCGATGCGCCGCGCGACGAGCGACGTGTCGGACAGCACGCCGACCCGCACCGCGCAGTCGATCCCGTCGGCGACGAGATCGACGAAGCGGTCGGACGTGCTCAGCACGACGCGCAGGTCGGGATAGCGTGCGTGGAAATCCGGCAGCGCCGGAATCACTTCGTTCAGCGCGAAGCGCTCGGGCAGGTCGACGCGGATCAGGCCGCGCTGCGCCGCGCCGGCTTCTTCGAACAGCGTCTCGGCGTCGTCGAGATCGGCGAGCAACCGCGTGCAGCGCTCGTAGTAGGTCGCACCCTCGACGGTCAGTGCGACGCGCCGGGTGGTTCGCTGCAGCAGGCGCACCCTCAGGTGTTTTTCCAGATACTGGACGGCATTGCTCACCGTCGGGCGCGGCAATTGCAGTTGCTCGGCCGCCTTCGTGAAGCTGCCGAGGTGGGCGACGCGCGCAAAGATGCGCATTGCTTGCAGATGATCCATGCGGGGCGGGGCGTTGGGGAATGGGCAGAGGCTCCATTGTTAATCAGCGTCGAATGATTTGGTTGGGTGTTTCGCGTTTATCGCGCGCGGCAATGCGTCCAGAATCCGGCTCATTCACTCACCACTGCAAGGAAACGGACATGGACAAGCGTCAACTGGGCCGCACGGGCCCGCAGGTTTCGGCGATTGCACTCGGCTGCATGGGGATGTCGGATTTCTACGGGCCGGCGGATCGCGATGAGAGCATCGCGACGCTGCACACGGCGCTCGACAACGGGGTCACATTGCTCGATACGGGCGACTTCTACGGGATGGGCGACAACGAAATGCTGATTCGCGATGCGCTGCGCGGCCGGACCCGCGGCCAGGTGCTGATCAGCGTGAAGTTCGGCGCGCTGCGCGATCCGGCCGGTGCGTTCGCCGGTTACGACGCGCGGCCCGAGGCGATCCGGAACTTCGTCGCGTATTCGCTGAAGCGGCTCGGCACCGACCATATCGACATCTACCGGCCCGCTCGCGTCGATCCGGCCGTGCCGATCGAGGAGACGGTCGGTGCGATCGCCGATCTCGTGAAGGCTGGCTACGTGCGCCATATCGGTCTGTCGGAACTCGGCGCCGACACGATCCGCCGCGCGGCGGCCGTCGCGCCGATCGCCGACCTGCAGATCGAGTACTCGTTGCTGTCGCGCGGGATCGAGGCAGACATCCTGCCGACCTGTCGCGAACTGGGGATCGGCGTGACCGCGTATGGTGTGCTGTCGCGCGGGCTGCTCGGCGGCGGCTGGAGCGCGGCGCGGCAGGGCGAGCGCGATTTCCGCGCGGCCAGCCCGCGCTTCCAGGGCGAGAACCTCGCGCACAACCTTGCGCTGGTCGACGCGCTGCGCGCGATTGCCGGCGAGAAGGGCAGCAATCCCGCGCAGATCGCGATCGCATGGGCGCTGTCGCGCGGCGACGACATCGTGCCGCTGATCGGCGCACGCAAGCGCACCCAACTGCAGGACGCGTTGCAGGCGTCTAAATTGCAACTAACGGTCAATGATCTCGCGCGCATCGAAGCGGCGGTTCCCGCCGGGGCGGCTGCCGGCGAGCGTTATCCGGCCGCGCAGATGGCGCACCTCGACAGCGAGCAGGGCCGGGGGCCGGCGCACGGTGCATGAACGACGCGGCTGGCCGGATGACGAGGCACGTCGGACGGGCCCGAGCCAGCCTCAGGCAAAGCCAGATGGCCGGCGGCGCGAAGGTGATTCACCATCGGCGCCGTATTCAACCGGACGGAATGCCATTCATGCATATTCATACGCTGACGATCATCGTGCTGGTCTTTCTGCTGGCGGGTGCGGTCAAGGGGATGATCGGCCTGGGGTTGCCGACGATCGCGATGGGGCTGCTCACGCTGGCGATGCCGCCGTCGGCGGCCGCGAGCCTGCTGCTCGTGCCGTCGTTCGTCACCAACGTGTGGCAGCTGTGGCTGGGGCCGTCGTTCGGGCCGCTGCTGCGTCGTCTGTGGCCGCTGCTCGTCGGGTTGACGATCGGCACGCTGACGGGCGGCCTGCCCGCGCTAGCGGCCGGCAACGCGTGGACGCACGCGGCGCTTGGCGTCGCGCTGATCGCGTACGGCTGCTGGGGGCTCGCCGCTGCGCGGCTGCCCGCGCCGGGGCGTCACGAAAAGGGGTTGTCGGCTGTGGTCGGCTACCTGACCGGCGTCGTGACAGCTGCGACCGGCGTGTTCGTCGTGCCGGCCGTGCCGTACCTGCAGGCGCTGCGCCTGTCGAAGGACGATCTGATCCAGGCGCTCGGGTTGTCGTTTACCGCGTCGACGATCGCGCTCGGCCTGCAGCTGCGCGTGACGGGCGCACTGCAGACGGTCGATCTCGGCGTATCGGCGCTGGCGCTCGTGCCGGCGCTCGCGGGGATGGTCGGCGGCCAGTATGCGCGCCGCGTGATGAGCGAGAAGGCATTCAAGCGCTGCTTCTTCGCCGGGATGATCGCGCTCGGCGCATACATGGCCGCGTCGGGGCTGCGATGAACGTCGCGGCGGCCGGCGTCTTCACAGTTGCGCTTCGATCGCCGCCTTGTCGATCACCGACCACACCTGCCGGATCTTGCCGTCGTGAAATTCGTAGATCACGTTCTCGGCGAACGTGACACGCGTGCCGTCGACGGCGAGTCCCATGAACGTCCCTTTCGGCGCACACGCGAAGCGAAGCCGGCACGCGACGCGCGGCGGTTCGCACACCAGCAGCCGGATGTCGAAGTGCAGATCCGGAATGTCGCGGAAGTCCTGCTCCAGCAGCGCGCGATAACCGGATAGCCCGAGCGGCCGGTCGTTGTGAATCACGTTGTCGGCGACGTGCTCGCCGAGCGCCGCCCAGTCCTGCCGGTTCAGGCAGTCGATATACGCGCGGTAGCGGGTAGCGAGATCGGTTTCTGCCATGGCCATGCCTCCGTAGGTATCGATGGGGGGCGCCGGATCCGGCGCGCGCTACCGCGACGCGGTCTCGCCCGAGAGGAACGCGACGAACGCCTGCGTGTATTTCGGCAGGGCATCGAACGATCGCGCACAGAGCGTCAGCTTGCGGTGGCTCCACGCGTCGGACAGCTCGACGAGCCGCACGTCCATCGTCTGCGTCGCCCGCTCGGCCGCATGGCGCGACACGATGCCGATTCCGACGTCGCTTTCGATCATGCGGCAGATCGCGTCGAAACTCTTCAACTGCACACGGTAACGGATCCGCTTGCCGAGCGCGCGTGCCTGATCCGCGAGATGGACCTGCAGCGCGCTGCCGTCGGTCAGCCCGATGAAATCCGCGTCGACGATTTCGTCGAACCCGACCTTGTCGCGCGCTGCGAGCGCGTGCGCGGCCGGCACGACGGCGATCAGCCAGTCCTCGCGGAACGGCTTCTGTTCCAGCCCGCCGAGCCCGACCGAATCCGCGACGATCCCGACCTCGGCCGTCTTGTTGCGGATCGCATGCACGATCTCCTGGCTCGAGCGTTCCTCGACGCTGATCGACAGTTTCGGATGGTGCGGCAGATACGCGGCGAGCGCATCGGGCAGGTACTCGCTCAGCGATGCCGTATTGCACAGCAGCCGGATGTGCCCGCGCAGCCCCTGGCCGTATTGCTGCAGTTCGCCGCGCATGTGGTCGATCTGCTGCAGCACGGTGCGCGCGTGGTGTTCGAGCGCAAGGCCGGCGTCGGTCGGCTGCGCGCCCGACTTGGTCCGGTGCAGCAGCGGCACGCCGAGCTCGTCCTCCATCCCGCGAATGCGCTCGCTCGCGGCCTGCAGCGTGATGTGAGTGCGCTCGGCGCCGCTGGTGATCGTGCCGGCCTCGCAGATGTTCAGGAAAAGCCGCAGGTCGGTCAGGTCGAAGCGCATGGTCGGGCGGGGGCGCGTAAGGATTGGAATGGCCGATAAGTTAGCAGGAACTGCAGCCGCGGTCTCAGGCTGCGCTTGAGGCCCCGTTCGCCGGTTCCGCATTTTCGGGGCACGATCGATCCCGGATCATGACCGCATATCAATCAGGGGAGACTGTCATGCGAGTCGATTCGTCGTGGGTGGTGTCGTTCAAGATCGCGCTGCACCTGCTGTTCTTGTGCATCGGCGTCGCGTGGGCGTGCGCCGAACTGGTGGACTGGTTGCGCTGAGCCGAGCGGGCGGTGCGGGCGGGTTTCGCTGTCCGGCGCGCCTGCCAGTTTATCGAAAGCTATTCGAAATAACGGCGTATCGCGAAATTTCCTTCGCCTGATGAGTAGAGGGCTGTCAAATTATTCCGAATTTGATCGTATTTTTGGCAATAAAGCCGCTTTGGTGCCGGGTTCGTGATCGTTTGTCATCATTGTTTGCATCCGGTTACACGTCGGTCGTTCCGTTTTTGAGATGCTTGAAAGATTGTCAAACCGGAACCGATCGTCCATGAAACAGCACGAGATTTACCGCAAGGCGGCGTGGTTGTCGGGCCTGGCCGCCGTGCTCGTCATGGCCGGTTGTGCAAGCACGCAGTCCGTTGCGCCAAGCGACACGATGGCGGGTTCAGCGCCGCCGGGTCAGTCTGCCGCGGCGCCGTCGGCTGCCGCGCCGGCCGCGCCAGCGCAGGCGCCGATCCTCGTCGCGCAGAAGTACGTCGTGAAGCGCGGCGACACGCTGTCGGGCATCGCGTCGTCGAACGACTGCAGCGTGGCGGAGTTGCGCACCTGGAACAGGCTCGACGCGCGCAGCACGCTGCGTACGGGGCAGGTGCTGCGTATCGTCCGGCAGCAGCCGTTGCAGGCGCCGGGTTCGACCGGCAGCACACAGCAGGCCGCTGCCGCGAGCGATGCGGCGACCGGTGCATCGGCCTCGAGCGACCGGCAGGTCGTGAAGGAAACGAAGCGGCACGCGGGAGCGGTCACGCTCACGTGGCCTGCGCAAGGGCGGATCGTCGACGCGTTCCGGCCCGGGCAGAACCGCGGCATCCAGATCGCCGGGCGGTCCGGCGACCCGGTCCGTGCGGCGGCCGACGGACGCGTGATGTATGCGGGTACGGGCCTGAACGATTACGGCAGTCTGATCATCGTCCAGCACAACGCGGATTTTCTGACGGCGTATGCGCATAACCGCAAGCTGCTGGTGAAAACCGGCGACATCGTGCACCGGGGCGACGAGATCGCCGAGATGGGCGATCTCGACAACTCGCGCGTCGCGCTGCTATTCGAGGTGCGGCGCGACGGCAAGCCGGTCAATCCGATGCCTTACCTGCCGTCGTCGCAAGGCTGACGTGCGTCGCGCTGCTGGAACGCGGGCGCACTCGCTGCTACGCTAGAACCTGTTCATGCGACCCCGTTCATCGGGGCAGACGGACGTCTTTCGGGGATGCGCGGCCAATGGCCGCCGCGAGCCGGCCGTCGGCGTGAACCGGCGCGCATCGTTGAGTTGTCGCGTTGCGCACCTGCGTTGCTTCGTGCCACCGTTTCCGACAGAACACCAGATATCCATGGAACACTCTCCGACACGCCGCTCGCTGTTGCTCGCCGCCGTCGCCGCACCGTTCGTCGCGGCGTGCTCGTCGGCGCCCGTGGCCGACCAGGGGCGCGCCCACGCCGCGCAAGCCGATCTCGCCACGCTCGAAAAAGCATCGAACGGCCGGCTCGGCGTCGCCGTGCTCGATACGTCGAACGGCACGCGCATCGCGTATCACGCACGCGAGCGCTTCCCGCTGTGCGGTACCTATGCGGTTTCCGCCGCCGCCGCGATACTCGCGCGCGGCGCGCTCGACGCATCGCTGCTGCCGCGCCGCATCCTGTATCGCCGCTACGACGTCGTGGCCGGCTCGCCGGTCACGGAAAGCCACGTCGACACGGGGATGACGATCGCGCAGCTGTGCGTCGCGCTGCTGCAGTCGGGCGACAAGGGCGCGGGCAACCTGCTGATGAACGTGCTCGGCGGCCCGCAGGCCGTGACCGCGTTCGCACACGAGAGCGGCGACACCACGTTCCGCCTCGACCGCTGGGAACCCGAGCTGAACGAGGCCGCGCCTCACGACGTGCGCGATACGTCGACGCCGGTCGCGATGGTCGACATGATGAAGCGCCTGCTGCTCGGCGACACGCTGGGCGAGCCGCAGCGCGCGCAGTTGACGGAGTGGCTGGCCGGCGGCACGCGCGGAGCGACCGGGATCGCGGCCGGCGTGCCGCCCGGCTGGCGCATCGCGGACAAGACCGGCAGCGGCGGCTACGGCACGACGACCGACGTGGCGGTGGTCTGGCCGCCGTCGCGCGCACCGATCGTGATGGCCATCTCGTTCACGCAGCCGCGTGCCGATGCGGCCGCGCGTGCCGACGTCGTCGCGTCGGCCGCGCGCATCGCATCGCGCGCGCTCGTCCCGACGGCCTGAGCGCGCGGCAAACCTCGCGCAAAGCCGGCGTTTGGCTTATCGTGTCGGACAGCGCGCGCCGGTGCCGGCGCGCGATTTTCCGTTTACCCGCTTCGTCATGCGCCGACTTCCACCCCTGCACGCGTTGCAGATATTCTCGACGGTGGCCCGCCACCGCAGCTTTACGCGCGCGGCCGAGCAACTGTGCCTCACGCAGGGCGCGGTGAGCCGGCAGATCCAGACGCTCGAAGCGCATTACGGTTTTCCGCTGTTCAAGCGCCATGCGAAGGGCCTCACGCTGACGGCGGAGGGCGAGCAATTGCTGCCGGTGGTCGACGAGAGCTTCGCGCGGATCGAGGACATCTCGATGAAGCTCACGCGGCAGCGTACCGATCTGGCGTTGAAGGTGCCGACCTGCGTGATGCGCTGGATGCTGCCGCGCATCATGCGCTTCCAGGGAGAACATCCCGATCTCCACGTGCAGATCACGACCGCGTGGCAGCACGTCGTCGATTTCTCGACCGAACCGTTCGATGCGGCGATCGTCTACGGCATGTCGCCGGGCGCGGGCGTATTCGCGCTGCCGCTGTTCGACGAACGGCTGACGCCGGTATGCGCGCCCGAGCTGCGGCAAGCGTCGCCGCTCGACGCGGTCGGCGATCTCGCGCGCCATACGTTGCTGCATCCGACGCGCGACCATCGCGACTGGCGCGCGTGGCTCGAGCACGCGGGCGAGCGCGCGGTCGATGCGGAGCGCGGGCCGACCTTCGACACGCTCGATCTCGCGACCAACGCGGCGATGCAGGGTTTCGGCGTGGCGATCGGCGACGTGACGCTGGTCGACGACGACGTCGCCGCGCGCCGGCTCGAGCGGCCGTTCGACATCGTGCTCGAAACGGGTGCACGCTACTTCTTCGTCTATCCCGAGAACATCGCCAGCCAGCAGAAGATCCGCGCGTTCAGCGACTGGATAGCCGCCCATCGCGACTGACGTGCGACATCGGCGGCGGGCTTCACTGGTAGGTCACGACGGCGATCATCGGTGCATGATCGTTGCCCGGGCGGTCAGGTAAAGCGATTGCGCGCGAGGCCTGTGTAAAGGTCGTGGTCTTGATCGTGCGCAGGCTGGCCGCGTCGACGAACGCAACTTGCCCGCTCGCCGGGCGCGGACAGTCGGGATGCACGCGCGCATGCGCGGCGTCGGCCGTATCGAGCGCGAACGAGCACGGCGGCTCGACGATCATGCCGGTGAAGTGGATGATGCCGGACGTGCCGGCGGCAAACGAAGGGGACGAGGCCAGAAGCGCGGCAGCCAGGGCAAACGAGGCGGCAAACAGGCGATGCTTCATGACAGGCTCCAGAGAGGAAGCGCGTCGCAGCAGGGCCGCTCGAATGGCAGTCCGTCAACGCCGCGATGCTGTATGCGTAAACGGCAACTTCATCGGACCTCTTGAATGAAAAAAACCGGAACAACGGCGATCAGTCAATGACGCCGTATTCCTCCAATCAATTTATCTCAAATTTGCGCGCCCGCAAGTCAGGGTATTGCCGGTGACGCAAGCCGGCGGGACGGGCGTCGATGGATGCGGCGCTTGTGGGTAAATCGTTGAGAACTCAACGAGTCCGCGGTCCGGCAGATCGCGACGGTCCAAAAGGAAACGGCCGCTCGAATTGAGCGGCCGTCCGGCATTGCAGCGGGCGATGCGGCGGTCAGCCCGCGCGCTTGCGCACCGCGCCGACGATCACGAGCAGCACGATCGCGCCGACGATCGACGCGATCCAGCCTGCGCCCTGGCCCGGTGCGTACCAGCCGGCGGCGCGGCCGACGTAGCCCGCGACGAGCGAGCCGACGATGCCGAGCACGATGGTCATCAGGATGCCCATCTTGTCGTCGCCGGGTTTGAGCGCGCGGGCGAGGAGGCCGACGATGAGCCCGACCACCAGGGTTTCGATGAATTGCAGCATGAATGCCTCCCTATGGCTGTTGAGCCGTTGACGAAAGGAAGTGGACCGGCACGTCGCACCGAGGTTCCCCGTGGCGGCAAACACGCGCGCGGCGGCGCGAGTATCGCATGGTGCCGTGTCGTGCGCATGTCTCGCGTGCCGTTCATTGATAGTCGAGCAGGACCTGCGCCGCGGCATGAACGGAACCGCCGCCGATCTTCGCGCCCGTCTGCAGATAGGACGCCCGGAGCCGAATCGACGGCGATCCGCCGGTGGCCGGGTTGTAGCTCGTCACCGCGTGCGATTTTTGCAGCGTCAACGACTGGCCGGTCGCGGCATCGGCGATATGGATGCCGATGCCGCTGGCCGTGGCATCCGGACGCAACTGCATTGCGCCGGGCATGCCGACGACGACGTCGTCCAGCGGGGACAGTTGGTATCCGATTCGGTTGTAGCCGGCAGGGCAGTTGTTCAACTGCACCTGGAAATCGGTCGCGCCGGCGGTTGAGCCCACGCCGTTGAACACGCGCTGCTGCACGGGCGGCAGCGTGACGGTCTGGTCGGGAATCGAGCACGTTCCGTTGATGAAGGCGACCTTCGCGGCGAGGAAGACCTGCGACGACGCACCCAGGATGCCCGATTTGTAATTGATCGTGTAATAGGCGCTGAGCATGCCGGAATTGAGCGACCCATCCTGAGTCTGTCGGCTGTCGCGAAACAGCGTGACTTCCAGCGTGTTGCGCAGAGTCGTCTTCGTCGACGAAACGGCCACGTTGCCGTCGACGATCATGCGCGTGGACAGGCCAGACACATTGGTTTCCAGATCGGGGCCGTCGGATATCCACACGCCGCCTTTGGGATACATCTTGATGCTCGTGATCTGGCAGGTGCTCGCGCCGCAAACGTCCTGCGGCGTGAAGTAATGACGGGCGACGACGGTTCCGGGCGTCGCGCCTGCCGGGCTCGAAACCGTTGCCTGCCCGAATGCATAGAGCGAGGCTGCAGCCGCGTCGGTCGTCGATGCGACGCATGAGAGCAGAAAGGTCGATGCGGCCGCGATCAGGCGGGACATGCGTCGGGCAACGCCGCCACGTGCGTCGTGCATGCACGACGTGCGTGCCCGGCGCGTAGCCCGGGTCGATGCGGACGATGGGCGAAGGTCAGTCATCTGGATTCCTTATTGGGTGTCGGCGGTGATCGAATCGGCCTGGCAGACGCTCGTGACGGTCTGTATGCCCGGCGAGCGCCGGTGACGTTTCGCAACGGGAAGCTCGTATGCGATGCGGCAGACCGAGCGGCCGTCGTCGCCCCATTGAACCGTCAGCGAGCCGCGCTCGCTGAGTCCGCGCGCGAAGACCTTGCTCGCCTGGGCGACCACGCCGACTTCCTTGCCGGTCTCGTCGCGCACGACGGCGCCGAAGGGCAGCGGCGTGCCATCGACCTGTGGCGCCCGGACGAGCGCTGCGCGACCTGTGTTGGTTGCAAACCGGATGAGCGGCACCGCACCGGCGCGCGGTGCGATCTGCCGGCTGGTTTCCTTCAGTTCCACGTCCATCGAGATCCCTTTCGGATCGAGCGCGACCGTATTGAGGCTGTATGGCGTCAGATATGGCACGACCGCATAACCGTTGCCGTCGACCTTGACGCCTGCCGCGTTCGTGATGCGAGCGCCGGCCGCGCCCGGCGCCTCGACGATCGCGAAGGTCTCGGACACGGGCTGCGAAAACGTGATGCCGCCGCGGTGAGCGACCAGTGCGCCGCGCACGCCGAGCGAACCCTGCTGGAAGTCCGTGCCCGCGCCCGCGCTGGCATTGACTTCGGCCATGCGCGTGCGGTAGGTGACGCTGGCACTGCCGTCCGTGACCGCGTCCGGCCCGGACGCGTGGTTCGCGCTGACGCTGTACGACAGCGCATGGTCGTCGCCGAGCGATCCGGACAGCGTCGACTGCAGCCGGGCGCGGCCGAGTGCATCGCGGGACACGTTGCCGGTGGCGGTCATCGGGTGCTCGCGGCCGAACGGGATTGTGACGCTGGCGTAATAGAGCGTGCCCATGTCGCCGCCGGCGTTGCGCTGCCGCGTGGCCGTCAGGCTATATGACACGTTGCGGAACCGGTTCGTATAACCAATCGAATAATTGACGTCCGAGCCGGCGCGGTTCCAGTAGTTCACGGCCGACGCCGTGGCGTTGATGCGCCCGCCTGTCGCGCCGAGGCGCTGCGTGAGCGCCAGCGATGCGCGATGGCGCTGGCGCCAGACCGAGTCGATCGACTGGCCGTCCCGCACCGCATCACGCGCCTGCATCGCATCGTTCAGGCCGAAATAGCCATCCGTCGAGTAGCGATATGCGGCCAGGGCGACGTCGGTGCCGGTCGCCTCGACGGACTTCGCATAGCTGACACGGATGCTTGAGCCGTTGTAGCGCTTCGCGCCGGGAAGCGAGGTCATGGCATGCGTCAGATCCGCCCCGAACGCGCCGAACGACGTATTGAAGGCGCCACCCAGCATCGCGGACGCGTAGCCGGTAGCAAGCGTGACGCCGCCATAGGCCGTCAGCAGGTTGGTCAGGCCGCGCTGGTAGGTGGCCTGCGTGAACAGCGGCTGGCTCGAGCCGTGGGGATTGCGCAACGTGCCGGCGACGAAGCTGTAGCGGCCGATGCCCGGACGCAGCGACATCGGCACGGCGGCGTAGGGTACCGAGAACGTGTGCACGGCGCCGTCGGCTTCCTCGACCGAGACCTGCAGGTCGCCGCCGTACCCGGTCGGATACAGGTCGTCGATTTCGAAATTGCCGGGCGCGACCGTCGTCTCGTAGATCGTCACGTCGTTCTGACGGATCGTCACCTTCGCATTGCTGTTCGCGATGCCGCGCACCACCGGCGCATAACCGCGCAGCGAGTCGGGCAGCATCCGGTCGTCCGTCGACAGGCGCACGCCGCGGAACTGCGTCGAGTCGAACAGTTCCCCCGACGTGTAGCTTTCGCCGATGACGAGCTGCGAGGACAGCGAAGGCAGGTCGCGCTGGACATAGGTCGCGATGCCCTGGTACCGGCTCTGACCGCGCGACGACCATGAATAGGAGCCTTCGTGACGGAAGCGCCAGGTGCCGAGATTCACGCCGCCGTTCAGGCCGAGATAGCCCTGCGTCTGGGCGGTGTGGCCGTTGGCCTTCGACGTGTAGAGGTTGAAGTTGTAGCCGAGCAGCCCGACGGTTTCGCCGGCGGTCCATTGGTCGGGGCTCACGTAGCCGCGCGCCTTGCGCGCGAGCAACGCCTGCGGGATCGAGAGCCGCAGTGTCTGTCGCGTGAAGTCGAACGCCGCGCCGGCCCCCGGCACGGCTTGCTCGAGCCGCAGGCATGCGTGCTCGCCGTCGAGTTCCGCGACGACCTCCGGCGCGAGCTTGCCGAAATCGATGCCGACGCGTTCGAGCAGTGTGCGGTCGAAGCACGGCCTGGCGTCGCCCGAGTCCGGTGCGGCCACGAAGCGCACGTCGTAGCGGCCGATCCAGTCGGAGCCGACATGGATGTCGGCGGTATACACGCCTGGGGCCGTCACGTTGCGCCGTGCGAAGCGCGAGACGTCGAAATGCTTGCCCAGGCGATGCTGCATGAATGCACCGTCGAACTCGACTTGCGCGAGCGCGGCGTCGGCGGCCGATGACGTCGTCGCGCGCCCGTCGCTTGACCACGCGCCGACGCAGGCCGCTACCAGCAGATGGACCGGTTTGATGCGTGGCATGTCGGCCGCATCGTGGCGCGACGGTCGAGTCGTGATCATGCGCAGTACTCCATAATGTTTTGGATCGGGCGGGCGCGTTTAACCGGCGCAGGCGCGGGTGCGCGCGTCGCTGCGCGGCGAATGTCGAATCCGGGGGATTCCGTGCCGTCCGGTCGGGACGGCGGATATGACGGTGAACGAAAAGGGGATGCGGGCGGCGCGTCAGCGGTGCGCGTCGCCGGCCTCGGTCGCGCTACGGGGTGACGCTGACCGGTTGTTCGATGTCGGTTGCCCGGCCCCAGTCGTTGATGCTGCCGAATTCGACCGTTGCACCTGCGGCGGGCGCGTCGGCGAGATTCTTGATCGGGAATCGTTGCGTGCTTCGAGGCAGCACGTAGCCCATGCCGGCATCATGCTTGCGCCCGGCGGATTTCAGCAGCACGTTGCCGAAATTGACGACGAACGGCGTCGGATTGCTCGCCTCGATCGCGTAGCCGTCATCGACGCGAACCACGCGCCAGTCGAGCTGCCTGGGCGCATCGTCGGCGTTGCCGGCCAGTCCATCGGGCCGGTACATGATCTTGATGCGGGAGCGGAACGCGAGCTGGATACGGTTCCGGCTGTCTGCTGCGGACGCCTTCGGCGGCACTTCGAGCACGTTCAGCCAGAACAGCGACTCCCTGTCGGCTGGAAGCGGTTCGCCGGTGTGCACGAGACGCAGCGTCTGGCCATTGCCGGATTCCATCCGGAAGATCGACGGCGTCAGCGTGAACGGCACGTCGATGTTCTCGGGCAACGCGCCGCTGTTTCCGTCGTCGAGCCACGCCTGTACCAGCGCGGGACGCTTGCTGTCGTTCGTGAGCTGGATCGTGACCTCGCGCTCGCTGGACGGGAAGATCACGCGCGTGCCGGCGATCACGACGCTCGCGTCGGCCTGCGACGCGAATGCGGTGACGGCGAGGGTCAGCGTACGGAAGAGCTTCAACAGTTTCATGGGCGTGGAGAATCGGATCGTTGGGCGGGAAGCGGGCGCAGACGGCGGTTTGCGCACCGGGCGGCGCGATGCGGCGGAGATCGCCGCGGCGGCGACCTCCACGCGCTCGTCCTTACTGGTAGATCAGCGAGTACTCGACACGCGAGGTGACGTCGCCGGCCTTCACGGCGCCGGAGGCGTAGTACTCGGCGAAGTAGTTCAGCTTCGCGTTGCCGTCGGCATCGATATCGACGAGTTGCGTGCTGGCACCGGTTTGGGCGCCGATGGGGATCTGCTTCTGTTGAGCATCCAGCACGTTGATCTGGACGCCTTCGGCGGCCTTGTCGCCCTGGTCGATCGTCAAGCGGCCGCTCGACTGATCGACGTTCGTGCCGTTCTCGAACACGACGCCGACCTTTACCGGATTGTCGTCGCCGACCGTGCAGCCCTTGAGCGCCAGCGAGAACGCGCTGCGACCGGCGACGGAGCCGACGTCGACGAGCGCGGTGGTGCTGACCGGCGGCAGCGGGACGGTGAGATCCGATCCGCCCTCGACGCTGCACGTCGACGCGATGACTTTGCCGTGGAAGTTGACGGTGCCGTCCGCCGCGTGGGCCGCGGACGAAAAGGCGGCACCGGCGGCGACCAGCAGGAACGGGATGGCGCTGCGCTTGATGGTTCTCATAGGTAAAACTCCAAAGAAAGTTCGAATTTCGAAAGCACGCAGTGAATTTAAATCTCGGAAAGGCGCGTTTCGGATTGAATTGTGCCAATCTCGTAATGATTTTGTAATGTGACTGGTACGAATCAATACGTTTTTCTCTTAGTACAAGTACTAAGTTGTGTGTTGCCAGGATTGGCATTCAGGCGGAGGGGCCGGGGGAGCAGGCAGGAGCGGCCCGGATGGGCGAGCGGATTGTCCCGATGCCGAAATCGGACGGGGCGCCGATTCCGGCGGTCGCGCTATTCGCTATTCGAAGCGGATTGGAGGGGAAATGACCGGCCGACCGAGTGTGGCGGCCGGCCTGTCGCGTTGCGGGCGGGGCTCGTCATGCGACGTCCGCGCGCGCGTGCGAGCGTTCGCGATTTCGCCGAGCGCTGCGCGTCAGGTCGCGGGCGCGTCGATCGCCGGATCGAGACGGCGGTAGCCTTCGGTCGCGCGCAGCAGCGTGCGGGTGTAGTCGCGTGCGACCTGTCCGGCGCGCACGTCCTCGATCCGCAGTTGCTCGACGATCTCGCCATGCTGCATCACCGCGACGCGCTGGCACAGGAAGCCGATCACCGCGAGGTTGTGGCTGACGAGGATCATCGTCAGGTTGCGTTCGCGATGCAGGCGGCGCAGCAGGTTCAGGATCTCGGCCTGCACCGACACGTCGAGCGCGGAGGTCGGCTCGTCGAGCAGCAGCACGCGCGGCTCGACGATCAGCGCGCGCGCGATCGCGACACGCTGGCGCTGGCCGCCCGACAACTGGTGCGGGTAGCGGAAGCGGAACGACGGGCCGAGCCCGACTTCGGACAGCGCACGGGCGATCCGCGCGTCGGCGTCGTTGATCCGGTGGATCGACAACGGCTCGCGCAGCGTCTGGTCGACCGTGAAGCGTGGATGCAGCGACGCGTACGGATCCTGGAACACCATCTGCACGTGGCGGCGGAATGCGCGCTCGAGCGTGCCGCCGACCGGCCGGCCGTCGATCGACAGGCTGCCGCCCGCGAGCGGCACGAGGCCCGTCAGCGCGCGCAGCAGCGTCGACTTGCCCGAGCCCGATTCGCCGACCAGCCCGAACACTTCACCGTCACGCACCGCGAAGCTTGCATCGCGCACGGCGTCGACATGACCCGTGCGGGTCGGAAAACGGATCGAGACGTGATCGACATCGATCATCGTGCGGCCTCCTGCGGTTCGGCCGGCGCGGATGCGGGCGACGCGGCGTCGAGCCACGCCGGATCGCGCCACAGCACCGGCAATTCGTCGGGCGGGTTCGCGAGCGGCGGATTCGCCGCGAGTAGCCCGCGCGTATAGGGATGCGTCGCGTTGCGCAGGTCGCGCGCGGCGCAGGTCTCGACCACGCGGCCCGCATACATCACCGCGACGCGATCGCAGAACGACATCACGAGCGGCAGGTCGTGGCTGATGAACATCAGGCCCGTGCCGTGCCGCGCGATCATTGCGTCGAGCACCGCGAGCACCTGCATCGATACCGCGACGTCGAGCGCGGACGTCGGTTCGTCCGCGATCAAGAGGCGCGGGCCGGTCGATACCATCATCGCGATCATCACGCGCTGGCCCATGCCGCCGGACAGTTCGTGCGGATACGCATCGGCGACGCGCGCCGGATCGCGGATCTGCACGGCCGCGAGCGCATCGACGATCCGTTCGCGCAGCGCGCGGCCGCGCAGCCCCGGCTCGTGCAGACGGAACGCTTCGCCCATCTGCTTCTCGACGCTCATCACCGGGTTCAGCGAATACTTCGGGTCCTGCAGGATCATGCCCATCTGGCTGCCGCACAGGCGCCGGCGCTCGCGCGGCGACATCGCGAGCAGATCGTGGCCCGCGAAGCGCATCGTGCGCGCCGAGCAGCGGGCGGCTTCAGGCAGCAGCCCGAGCAGCGCGCGGCCCGTCAGCGATTTGCCGGAGCCGGATTCGCCGACGATGCCGAGCCGTTCGCCGGGCGCGAGCGTCAGCGACAGGTCGCGTACCGCGTCGGTGACGACGCCGTCGTGTCCGCGAAAGCCGATCTTCAGGTCGTCGATCTCGCAAAGCGGCGTGGATGCGTGGACGGAATTCACGGGCATGTCACGCTCCATGACGAGGATCGAAGACGTCGCGCAGCCCGTCGCCGAGCAGGTTGAACGCGAGGCTGACGAGCAGGATCGCCACGCCGGGCAGCGTCGCGACCCACCACGCGTCGAGCAGCACATTGCGGCCCGATGCGACCATGAAACCCCATTCGGGGCTCGGCGGCTGCGCGCCGAGGCCGAGGAAACCGAGGCCCGCGACGGTCAGGATGATGCCGGCCATGTCGAGCGTCGCGCGTACGATCACCGACGACATGCAGAGCGGCATGATGTAGCGCAGCAGGATGCGCGGGCCCGACGCGCCTTGCAGCCGCGCCGCGTGGATGTAGTCGGCCTGCGCGATGCGGATCGTCTCCGCGCGTGAGAGCCGCGCATACGCGGGCCATGCGGTGATCGAGATCGCGACGACCGCGTTGATCACGCCCGGCCCGAGCGCGGCGGCGAACGCGAGCGCGAGCACGATCTTCGGGAACGCGAGCGCGATGTCGGTGAAGCGCATCAGCACGCTGTCGACGAAGCCGCCGCAATAGCCGGCCGTCGTGCCGATCAGCAGGCCGATCGGCACGACGATCACGACGACGAGCAATGCGATGCCGAGCGTGAGCCGCGAGCCGGCGATCATCCGCGAGAGGATGTCGCGGCCGAGTTGGTCGGTGCCGAGCCAGTGCGACGGCGAGCCGGGCGGCAGCAGGCGGTCGGGCAGCACCTGCTGCAGCGGATCGTGCGGCATGATCAGCGGGCCGACGACGGCGACGGCGATCAGCGCGACCAGGATCGCGAGCCCGAACAGGTTGAGCGGATTGACCGCGAAACGGCGCCAGCGGCGATACGCGAGGCCGAACGCGGCCTGCGAGCGCGACGCGGGCGCATCGGAGAGAAGCCACGCACGCAGCGTGAGACGCTCGGCATTCATGATCGGACGGCCTTCGGCATGGACGATGAAAGAAAAACGGTGGAAACGGTCATGTCGAAGCGGCCCTCAGCGTGCGCGCGGATCGAAGACGCGGTACAGCGCATCGGTCAGCAGGTTGACGGTGATGAACATCGCGCCGATCACGAGCGTCGCGCCGAGCACCGCGTTCATGTCGGCGTTCAGCAGCGCACCCGTCAGGTACGAGCCGATCCCCGGCCATGCGAACACGATCTCGGTCAGCACGGACCCTTCGAGCAGGTTGCTGTATGTGAGCGCGATCACGGTCAGCAGCGGCACCGCGATGTTGCCGAACGCGTGCCGCCAGATCACGCGGCGCTCGGACATGCCTTTCGCGCGCGCGGTGACGATGTATTCCTGGCTCAGCTGGTCGAGCATGAACGAGCGTGTCATCCGGCTCAGGTAGGCCACCGAGTAGTAGCCGAGGATCGCGGCCGGCAGCGCGATGTGCGACACCGCGTTGCGGAACACGTCCCATTCGCCGGCGAGCGCCGAGTCGATCAGCAGGCTGCCGGTGTGCGTGTCGACCATCCCGTCGTACGCGGGGTCGAGCCGGCCGGGGCCGGCGACCCAGTGCAGCCGCGCGTAGAACAGCAGCAGCCCCATCAGCCCGAGCCAGAACACCGGCACGGAATTGCCGATCAGCCCGACGAAGCGTGCGACGTGGTCGATCGGCCGGTTGTGCCTGACCGCGGCCACGACGCCGAGCGGCACGCCGATCGCGATGCCGATCAGAGTCGCGATCGATGCGAGTTCGAGCGTGGCCGGGAACACGCGCCTGATGTCGTCGAGCACGGGGTTCGACGTCAGCAGCGACATGCCGAGGTTGCCGTGCAGCACGTCGCGCGCGTAGATCAGGAATTGCGTGACGAGCGGCTTGTCGAGGCCGAGCGCGATGCGTTCGGCCGCGTATGCCTCGGCCGACGCACGGTCGCCGAGGATCGCGAGCACGGGATCGATCGGCACCTTGCGGCCGATCACGAAGGTCAGCGCGAGCAGGCCCGCGAACGTGACGGCGAGCGTGAGCGCCCAGCGCAGCACGCGCAGCGCCCAGCGCACGGCCGGGCGCCGCGCGGGCAGCGTGCGCAGCGCTTCGAAGGAGGAGGCGGGGGTCGACATGCGGCGAATCTTATTGCTTCTTCAGGTTGCGGTACGACACGAGATCGTTGATCGGTCCGACTTCGAGCCCGCTCACGCCAGGCCGCGTCGCGACCTGCGCGACTTTCTCGAACATGATCACGAACGGCGAGCGCGCGAGCATTTCCTTCTGCATCGCCTGATACAGCTGTGCGCGTTTCGCGGCCGTCGGTTCGGCGAGCGCGGCGTCGGTTTCCTTCGTCAGTTGCGGGATGTCCCAGCTGTTGCGCCAGGCCAGCATTTTATAGCTCGACTTGTCGGAGTTGTCGGGGTTCCATGCAAAACCCTGCGCGTTGCTGTGCGGATCGATATAGTCGGCCGACCATTCGCCGATATAGATGTCGTGCTGGCGTGCGCGGTATTTCGCGAGCGTCTGCTTGTTGTCGCCCGGAATCAGCTGCACCTTGACGCCTGCTTGCGCGAAGTTCGCCTGCACGGCCTGCGCGATCTCCGTGTACGGATAGTCGTTGCGCACGTCCATCGTCACCGAGAAGCCGTTGGGCACGCCGGCCTTCGCGAGCAGCGCCTTCGCCTTCGCCACGTCGAGCCTGTACGGATTCGCATTCAGCGTGCCGAGGAAGCCTTCGGGCAGGAAAGTCTGGTGCACCTTGTAGGTCGTCTTCACGACGTTGGCCTGGATGCCCGAATAGTCGACCAGCCACTTCAGCGCTTCCTGCACGTCGGGCTTCGCGAGCGTCGGGTTCTTCGTGTTCAGCCCGAGGTACAGCAGCGTCGCCTGCGGCGATGCCGTGACCTTCGCCTTGCCGGATTTCACGACCGATGCGAGATCGTCGGGGCTCAGGTCGCGCGCGGCGTCGACGTCGCCGTTCTCCAGCAGCAGGCGCTGGCTGGCCGCTTCGGGCACGTGACGCAGCACGATGCGCTTCATCGCGAGCGGCAGCCGGTAGCCGTCGAAGCGCTGCAGCACGATGCTGTCGCCGGCGGTCCACTTGACGAGCTTGTACGCGCCGGAGCCGGCCTCGTTGGTCTTCAGCCATGCGTTGCCGAAGTCGTTGCCCTGCTGGTGCGACAGCAGCAGCTTCTTGTCGACCACCGACGCGGGCCACGAGCCGAGCACGTTCAGCACGAAGGTCGGCGCGTATTTGCGGTCGGTCGTGACCGACACCGTCAGGTCGTCGATCTTCTTCACGTTCGCGGCGACGTTCGCCTTCGTGAGGCCGATGCCGGTCAGCACGGCGGCCGGCCCTTTGTCGAGCAGCACCGCGCGCTGGATCGACCAGGCGACGTCGTCGGCCGTCAGCGGATTGCCCGAGTGGAACTTCAGGTTCGGGCGCAGCTTGAACGTGTACGTCAGCCCGTCGGGGCTCACCGTCCACGACTGCGCGACGTCGCCGTTGAATTTCGACGGATCGCGCAGGTCGACGCGCACGAGCCGGTCGTACGTGTTCGCGACGTATTCCTCCGGCACCAGCTCGTAGATCTCGCCCGGATCGAGCGTCGTGAACTCGTCGAGCAGCGTGGCCATCACGAACATGTCCTTCGGCGTTTCCGCGTGCGCGGCGGACAGCGGGGCGGCGGCAAGAACGGACGCGGCAGCCAGCGCCGCGACGAGCCGGGATGTCAGGGGTTTCATGTGCGCTTCTCCAGTGGTCGTTGAAGTCGTTGTACGTGAACGGTGAAGGGGGTGTGCATCGTCGTTACATCAGGCGCCACGGGCCGCTCGCCGTGTTGTCGATCTGCGGTAGCGCGCGCGAGCCGGGCAATTCGTAGTGCCACCACTCGCTGTCGATATGCGCGAAGCCGGCCGCGTGCATCACGCCGAGCAGCAGCAGGCGGTTGCGTTGCACGGCTTCGGGCAGCCCCGGGTGGAAATGGCCCGACGCGGCCACCATCTCGTCGAAGCCGGTGCCCATGTCGAGCGGCTCGCCGTCGGTGCTTACCAGCGTCAGGTCGAGCGCGGTGCCGCGGCTGTGATTCGAGCCGCGGCCGAGATCGGCGACGAAGTTCGGATCGGGCAGGAAGTCCCACAGCACCTGCTGTGCCTGCGGCGGCCGGTATGCGTCGTAGATGCGCAACGTGAAGCCGGCCTGTGCGGCGACGTCGACCGCGCGACGCAGCGCGGCTTCGGCCGGTTCGAGCAGCAGACAGTGGGCGCGGCGGTAGATCGGCTTGCCGGTCAGGTTGCGCTCGGTCGCGTAGACGAGATCGATCTCGACGCGATGCGTGGCGGGCGTGATTTCGACGAGGCGGTGATGGGTCATCGGCGGTCCGGGGCGCTCAGGATTCGAATTGGTCGAACGTGTGCTGCAGTTCGCGGTTGCGCGCGACACGTCGGTCGATCGCGGGGCCGAGGCGGTCGACCACGGCCGTGATCAGCAGGTTGAACAGGCAGGTGAGCGGCGCGAGCGAGTCCCAGAACTGGCCGACGTCGGTCTTCACCTGCAACAGGTCGGCCGGCCACTCGCGTGCCCACGGGCAGTACAGATCGGTGACCAGGGCGAACGGCTGGCCGCGCTCCGCGGCCGCCTGGCAATAGCGGCGCGCGCTGCGTGAATACGCGCGCGTATCGGTGACGATGCAGTACGGCTGCTCGAACTCGGAATTCAGCGAATCGACGTACGAGCCCGACTGGCCGTCGGAATAGAACACGCGCGGGCGCAGGTATTCGAGATAACTGCTGAACGCATTGCTGATACCGCGAGTCGACTGGATGCCGAGGATGAACACGGCGTCGGCATGCGCGATCCGGTCCGCGACGTGCGCGAACACTGGTTCTTCGGCGAGCCGGTACACGTGACGGATCGCATCGAGTTCGCGCTCGAGCGACGACGCGAGCGTGCCGTCGCTGCGGGTGTCGTCGGAGGCGCGCGCGAGCGTGCCGGTCGTTCGCCGGTATTCGTCGAGACGATCGGTGATCATCCACGGACGGTCGCTGCTGCCGCGCAGTTCGCGTTTCAGATCGTCGAGGTTCCGGTAGCCGACGCTGCGCAGGAAGCGCCCGACCGAGATGCCGCTGGTGCCGGTCTGCTGCGCGATCTGGTCGGCCGTTTCGAGCCCGAGCCGGTCGAGGTTCGCGAGCATGTAGCTCGCGATGCGCTTCGCGGTCGGCGTCAGCTCGGCAAAGCGGGATTCGACGGTATGGGCGAACGCGCAGGTCATCGGAATGTTAGATCGTTGTCATCGGATGATTCGGTGTCATCCATCTAACAAAGCCAAAATCATCTGCGCCAGCAGATAAAAACTATGGCTTAACAGAGGGCGATAGGGCCGAGAGGCGTGTCCAACGGCAGGATCGCGAGGTGCAACAGCGAAAATTATTCCTGTCAGAGATATCCCGCATTTATTGTCTACTGGACCCACACCGTGAATCTCATCGTCAATACCCCTGGGCAACTGGGTGAAATCCTGTCGTCCACGCGTCAGGCCAAGGGGCTGAGGCAAGCCGAGGCGGCGACGCGCATCGGCGTCGGGTAGTCGCGTCTGGCGTCGCTCGAGAGCATGCGCACCGAAAGCCTGTCGCTTCGCCAACTGCTCGAATTCACCGCGCAGTACGGCCTCGAAATCAGAGGCCGCGCAACCGGATCTCGATACATTGTTCAGCGCGCTCGTTGTGTTCTGGATGCTTGCCGGGCTGGACGGGCATGCGAAGAGCTTCAGCCTGCGCTTGCTGCCGGGCGGACGTTTCCGCCTCACGCAGCCCTACGCCGTGATGTCGATCCGGCCGGTCGAAGGCGACGGTGCGGATCAATGATCGTGGCACAACGCGTAGCTCGCGATGGCCGTGCACGGCAGGCGCAAGCACTAGGTGATGCGCGACATCACGCGTCGGCACTTTACCGAGATGGCTGAACAATGCCTGCTCGGCGATATCGCGACGCCGCAGGTGATCGAGTCGGGCGGCGCGGCGTTGCCCGCCGGGTTTCCGGCGCGGATCGCCGACCGTATTCAGGGCGGATTGCGCTTTGCCGCGCAGCGTCTCGACGACATGCCGCACACGTGATGCCTGGCGCGTGAGCGCCCGGCACCACGCCCGTCTTTCACTGCTGCATGTCCGGCGCTTCGCGCAGCCGCCAGATCGCATTGCACTGCTGGCCGCCGAGGCTCGTCGAGCGCAGCGTGATGACGGCGCCGGCCACGATCCGATACCAGAAATGCGCCATCAGTTCGGTGCCTTTGCGCTGCGCGTGTCCGTCGATCAGCACTTCGCATCGCAGCGGCGACGGCGATCCGGACGGGTGCGTGATGTACACGTTCAGCCGCTCGATGTCGCGGGTCGCGGTGAACACGATCTCGTGATTGCCGCTGCCGACGAGCATCGTGCCGCCCGGTTCGTCGATCGCCTGCAGGTACGCGCCCGGGCTTGCCTCGAGCGCGACGGCGGTGACGGTCAGCCCGGCCGCGCGCACGTACTCGGTCGCCGCGATGCGGGCACCGATCGTATCGGACGGCGACGGCGTACCGTCCGACAGCGCGAACGGCATGCCGTCGCGCAGCGCCGAGTCGACATGGTTCGCGTAGTAGCGCCAGCGGTCGAAGAAGCGAATGTCGCCGGTCATGTGCAGCGCACGGATCGGTTCACCCTGATACCGCAGCGTCGTGATGCCGTCGTGCGCGTCGAACGATTCGTGAATGCCGTTCTTGCTGACGAAGTTCTGCACCGGGTCGAGCAGCGCGGTTTCGCCGCGTGCGCCCCACAGGTGCAGGAACGTCGTATCGATCCCGAAGCATTCCTGGAAGTCGGTGCCGATGCGCGCGACGCAGTCGCGCAGGTGCGCCGCGTAGCGCGTCCATGCCGCCGCCGTGCCGGCCACGAGCCCGGCCTGCAGCGCACCGCCGTGGCGCGCCGTGACTTCGTCGACGACGAGACGCCAGTGATGGTCGCGCCGCTCGCCGATCAGCGGCGTGACGACGAACGTGCAGAAGAGCGGATCGGGGCACGCGTACAGGCGGTCGTCTCCGATCTGCGAGAACAGGTCGAACGACGGCGCGCAGAACCAGATGTCCGCGTCGTACAGCGCGAGCCTGGTGATCCGCGGATTGCGCGCGCAATAGTCGGCGGCCTCGATGAAACGGCCGACCGGCAGCGCATGCGTGCTCGATGCTTCGATCACGTCGACCGACTGGCTTTCGAGGATGCGCCGCTTGTGTTCCGACAGCCCGTAGCCGATGACCGCCACCGTCCCGTCGTAGCCGGTTTGCCGCAGCGACAGCAGGAACGGCACGAGCATTTCGTACCACGCGCGGTTGTTGTCGTTGATCGCCACGCAGACCGCGTGCCCGTTCGAATGCATGGTGCCTCCCCGTGGTGCGCGCCGGCTCAGTAGCCGACGTGGCGTTCGCAGACGACCGCGCCGCAACCGCGGCTGTCGTGATACGTGATGTGAAACTGCTTGTTGTCCCACAGCCACTGGAACACGGCCTGGTACACGCCGGACGTGTTCATGTCGTGCAGCACGATCTTCTTGCGCGCGAGCGGACCGAACCGGTTCAGCTCGGCGAGCGTCTGCTCGTACGTATGCGTGGTGTCGATGAACAGCAGGTCGGATGCCAGCGGCTCCATCGCGAGATCGTCGGCGATCCTGAATTCGAAGTCGATCGACAGGTTCTTCGCCGCGTGCTTCAGCTCGTCCTGGATGTGGAAATACTGGTCGGTGATGTCGACCGACACGAGCCGCTTCGGCTGCGCGAGCATGAAGGCGGTCGTGGTGAGCCCGGTGAAGACGCCCAGCTCGAGGATGCTGTCGCATCCGGCGGCCGTGTCGGTATAGAAGTCGAAGCGCGACGGGCTGTCGCCGAGCCAGCCGATCGGTTCGATCTTGTACTGGAGAAACTCCAGCCGCAGTTCCTGTAGCGAGCGCATTGTGTGGTACCCCGAGCGAAGCGTATTGGAAGTGTGATGCGCCCGCGCGCCGGTATGGCCGGCAGCGCGGGCAGCGGGCGTTACTTGGCCAGCGTCCGGTACGACACGAGGTCGTTGATCGGTCCGATCTCCGGCCCCGTCGCGCCGGGGCGCGTCGCGACCTGCACGACCTTCTCGAACATGATGATGAACGGCGAGTTCGCGAGCACGGACTTCTGCAGCGCTTCATAGCGCTGCGCGCGCTTCGCGGGCGACGGCTCGACGAGCGCGGCCTCGGTGTCCTTCGTCAGTTGCGGGATGTCCCAACTGTTGCGCCACGCGAGCATCTTGGTGGTCGACTGGTCGGAATTGTCCGGATTCCATGCGAAGCCGCGTGCATTGCTGTTCGGGTCCATGTAGTCGGGCGACCATTCGCCGATGAAGATGTCGTGCTGGCGCGCGCGGTACTTGCCGATCGCCTGCTTCGCGTCGCCCGGGATCAGCTTCACGCGGATGCCGCCCTGCGCGAAGTTGGCCTGCAGCGCCTGTGCGATCTCGATGTACGGATAGTCGTTCGGCATGTCCATCGTCACGTCGAAACCGTTCGGCAAGCCGGCCTTCGCGAGCAGTGCCTTCGCCTTCGCGACGTTGAGCTTGTACGGGTTCGAATTCAGCGTGCCGAGGAAGCCTTCGGGCAGGAAGGTTTCGTGCACCTTGTAGGTCGTGCCGACGATGTTGCGCTGGATGCCGTCGTAGTCGACGAGCCACTTCATCGCCTGCTGCACGTCGGGCTTCGCGAGGTTCGGGTTCTTCGTGTTCAGGCTCAGGTACAGCAGCGCGGAGACCGGCCACGACGCGACCTTGATCTTGCCGGCCTTCGTCAGCGCGGCGAGGCTGTCCGGGCTCAGGTTGCGCGCGGCGTCCACGTCGCCGTTCTCCAGCAGCAGCCGCTGCGCGGACGCTTCGGGCACGTGACGCAGCACGACGCGCTTCATCGGGTACGGCGTGCGGTACTTGTCGAAACGCTGGAGCACGATGCTCTCGTTCGGCATCCACTTGACGAGCTGGTACGGGCCCGAGCCCGCATCGTTGGTCTTCAGCCAGCCGCTGCCGAAATCGTTGCCTTGCTGGTGCGACAGCAGCAGCTTCTTGTCGAGGACCGACGCCGGGCACGCGCTCAGCACGTTCAGCACGAAGCTCGGCGCGTATTTGCGGTCGGTTTCGAGCACGAAGGTCTGCGGATCGACTGCGCGGACCTTCTGCATCACGTTCACCTTCGTGAGGCCGAGATCGGCGAGCACGCCGGCGGGGCCCTTGTCGAGCAGGATGGTGCGCTGCAGCGACCATGCCACGTCGTCGGCGGTTACCGGGTTGCCGGAGTGGAACGTGACGCCGGGGCGCAGCTTGAACGTGTAGGTGACACCGTCGGCGCCGACGGTCCACGATTGCGCGATCTGTCCGTTGAAGCGCGTCGGATCCTTCAGGTCGACCCGCACGAGGCGTTCGTAGGTGTTCGCGACGTACTCGGACGGCACGAGCTCGTAGATTTCGCTCGGATCGAGGGTCGTGAATTCGCCGAGCTGGGTGGCGACGACGAAAATGCCGGGCGGCGTCGCGGCCTGCGCCGGCAGCGCCGGGACAAGCGCGACGAGCGCGGCGCTGACGAACAGCCGGGACAGCAGATGCTTCATGCGGGCTCCATCGAAAAGGAATCGTGGTGCGATTCTCTCATCGACGGCCGCCCGGATGAAAATATTCGACAACGCGCGCACGACGGCGCGCAAAGGGGCGCGGGCAGGCCGGGCGAGCGCCCGGCGCCGGCGGCGCTCAGATCACGCAGCGCGCGATCGCGAAGCGCATCGCTTCCTCGGCCGGCTCGCTGCCGGAGCCGCGCACGACCTTGACGACCGAGCCGTTGGCCGACGGCGTAAGCGTGACGAAATACGAGCGCGAGCCGACGGCAATGTCGGTGACACCGTTGTGCTGCGACTGCTCGGTGCCCGACAGGCGGCTGTCGAGGCAGTTGGCGATCGCGTAGGCCGGACGGGCCGACGACACGTAGATCATCGGCGCCGAACCGGATGCGGCCGAGTCGGAAGAGGGCGCGGAACCGCAGGCGGCGAGCAGTGCGGCGGGCAGGAGCAGCAGGAGTCGTTTCATGATCGGAATCGTCGTGTGTCTCGTGTCGAGGCGGGGTACGCGAAACGCGGAGCTTCGCGACGAAACCGCCGGAATCGTGCCGTTTTTGACGGTCGATGCGGGAGGCGGCTGACGTCGGAGTATACCCGCGGCACCGGACGCGAGCGCGTTGCTGAAACGATTCGATACAGAAGCGCCCGCTGTCGCGCGGCGGCAGCGGGCGTTTCAAGCGGTGGCGAATCGACGCGTGCCGGCGTTACGGGCCGATCTTGTGGCTGACCGCATTTTCCTGCTGGTTCAGCGCGTGCTTTTCGCTCTGGGTGATGTGGCTGCGATCCTGCGCGGCCATGTCCCGCTCTTCCTGGCGGATCTGGCGGTCGTCACGGTGCAGGCGCGCGGCCTGTGCGTGCGACATCTCGCCTTCCTTCACTTCGTGATGGATCCGGCGATTCTGGTTGGCGAGGCGATGATTGACCTCTTCGCGGCGCGGATGCGCCTGTTGCCACGGCGTGTCGGCGAACGCGGTGCCGGTCAGCACCGACATCAGGGTGGCGGCAATCGCAAGATGGCGGGTGAAGGCTCGCATGACGTTTTCTCCTGTCGTTGCGCGTCACGGAACGTGCGCGCTTGTCGAAAAAACGCCGGGCGGGCCGCGGCTGTTGACGTTTCCTGCTGTATCGATTGCAAGTCTTTATTACGTCTGCCAATGGCAATTCGCAATTCGCAAGTGCGATTGCGGCGCGCGCTCAATGCGCGCCTGCTGCCGCTGCATCCGTATCGCCACTGCCCGCGCGCGACGGCTTCGTGATCCAGATCAGCGGAATGATCGCGACGAAGATGATCGCCGACACGTAGAAGATGTCGTTCAACCCCATCACTGCCGCCTGCGAATCGACCGACGCGTTGAAGAACGCGAGCGCCGAATCGGGGCTCAGATGCAGCAGCGAGCGGGCCGCGTCGATCTGCTGGGCGAAGACCGGGTTGCCGGGGCTCGCCTGTTCGGTGAGCCGGACGTGATGCAGGATCGTCCGGTCGTTCCACGCGTTGCTGATCAGCGACGTGCCGACCGCGCCGCAGAACGTGCGGCCGAAGTTCGACAGGCCGGCGGCGGCCGGGATCTTTTCCGGCGGCAGCCCCGACAGGATGATCGCGGTGAGCGGCACGAAGAACATCGCCATCGGAATGCCCTGCAGCAGCGTCGGCAGCACGAGGTCCCAGTGCGACACGTCGGAATAGAACATCGTGCGCATCATGAACACGACGGCGAAGCCGATGAACGCGAGCGTCGCGAGGTAGCGCGGATCGGTGCGCGGCAGGACGCGTCCCATCACCGGCGTCAGCACGATCGCGAAGATCCCGAGCGGCGCGGTGGCGAGCCCCGAGTCGATCGCGCGATAGCCGAGATAGCCCTGCATCCACTGCGGCAGCAGCACGAGCGTGCCGAAGAACATCCCGTATGCAACCGAAATCGCGATCGTGCCGCCCGCGAAATTGCGCTGTGTGAAGAGCCGCAGGTCGACGATCGGATTGGCTGCGGTGAGCTCCCACACGAGGAAGAACGCGAAGCCGACCAGCGCGACGATGCCGAGCGCGACGACGACGGGCGAGTTGAACCAGTCGAGATCCTTGCCCTTGTCGAGCATGATCTGAAGCGACGCGACCCACAGCACGAGCAGCACGAGGCCGACCGTGTCGATCGGCATGCGGCGCGTGGCCGATTCGCGATCGCGGAACACGATCCACGTGACCGCCGCCGCGAAGAAGCCGACCGGAATGTTGATGTAGAAGATCCACGACCAGTTGTAGTCATACGTGATCCAGCCGCCGAGCGACGGTCCCGCGATCGGGCCGACGAGCGCCGTCATCGACCACAGCGCGAGGGCCGTCGCCGACTTCGGTCGTGGCCATGCGCCGAGCAGCAGCGCCTGCGACAGCGGTGCGAGCGGCCCGGCGACCGGGCCCTGCAGGATCCGGGCGGCGAGCAGCGTCGGCAGGTTCGGCGCGATCCCGCACAGCCACGATGCGAACACGAACAGCAGGATCGACGTGACGAACAGGCGCACCTGGCCGAAGCGCTGCGTGAGCCAGCCCGTCAACGGAATCGACACCGCGTTCGCGGCCGCGAAAATCGTGATTACCCACGTGCCTTCGTCGACCGACACGCCGAGGTCGCCCGAAATCGTCGGAATGGCGACGTTCGCGATCGACGAGTCGAGCACGTTCATGAACATCGCGAGCGATACCGCGATCGTGCCGATCGCGAGCCGGCCGCCCGTCAGCGGGCCGGGATTGGACGGAGAGGACATGGCGTTCCTGCGTGATGGAAGGTGGTCCGCGCGATGCGGCGCCTGCGCGGGCGAACCGCGAAGCGGACGGACGCACGCTGCCGGCGGGCGGCGCGCTCAGGCGGCGCCGTCTTGCGGCAACGTGCGGTTCGGTTCAAGTGTCGAATCGGCGGTGCGACGCCGTGACGGGCTCCGGCTGGCGGGCCAGCGTCGGTCAGGAAGGCGCGACGCGCGTGACGCGTCGGCGGGCAGCGGGCTCGTGGCTGCCGTAGCGTGTGGTGTCGTTTTTCATGGCCACAGGCTAACGATGCGGCGAACGGCGATCAACGCTTGCCCGCTCATTAATTCCTTTCGTCGGCCGCAACAATCCGGCCGGCGCGGGCCGAATGCAGGACGTGCGATGCGCGTTACGGCGCGCTTCGCCAGCCGGTGAAGACGTCCGTCAGGAATTCGACGAACGCGCGCACCTTGCTGTCGAGCGTCGCGCGGCGCGGATAGAGCGCATGCAGCTCGATGTCGTCGGTGCGGTGCCAGTCGGGCAGCACGATTTCGAGTTCGTTCTTTTCGAGCCGGCGCGCCGTGTAGTGTGTGGAGATCAGCGCGATGCCGCCGCCGCTCGCGGCCTGGCGCAGCACGGTGACCGATTCGTTCGAGATCAGCACGGGCCGCACCGGCACGTCGGCGACGTCGCCGGCCGCGTTGGTGAGCCGCAGCGTCAGGCCCGGTGCATCGCGGCCGACGTACAGGATGTCGTGCTGCGCGAGTTCCTGCGGCGTTTGCGGCCGCCCGGCACGGTCGAGATAGGCCGGGCTCGCGGCGAGCTTCGCGTGCGACCAGCCGAGCGAGCGCGCAACGTAGCCGGAATCGGTCAGCGTGCCCGCGCGCAGCGCAACGTCGAAACCGTGCTCGACGAGGTCGAGCGGGCTGTTGTCGTAGATCAGTACGAGCTGGACGCGGGAATAGCGCCGGTGAAACTCGGCGAGCGCCGGCTCCAGCTCGAACAGACCGATCGAGTAGGGCACCAGCACGCGCAGCGTCCCTTCGGGATCGGTGCGCAGCGCGCGCGCCTGGCGGTCCGCGTCGAGCAGGATCTCCTCGGCGCGCAGGCAGCGCTCGTAATAGTCGCGGCCGGCTTCGGTGACGGCCACGCGGCGCGTGGTCCGGTACAGCAGTTGCACGCCGAGATCGTCCTCCAGTTGCTTGACCTTGCGGCTGACGCGGCTGAGCGCCAGGTCGAGTTGCACCGACGCGGCGGTAAAGCTGCCGCGTTCCACCACACGCAAGAATATCCGGATGCTCTCGAAGTCCATACAGGTTGTTTCCGTGTTCGGCTTGCGCGCATCTTACCGTCGCTGGCCGAATCGTTTCATGTCGACCGCGCGATTATCCCGCCCGCTGTAATAACGCATCCCGCGCAGGCCATAGTGGCAGCCGCCGCGCGACCGTATGCTCGCCGGATGAAATTCGCTCTCCCCGGCCTGCCGCCGTTCGCGGCGGTGCGCACCGCGTTGCGCGACGCATGGCCTGCCTTGCCGCCCGGTGCGCTCGGCTTCGCGCTGCGCAACACGGCCGCGTCGCTGCTCGCGCTGTATATCGCGTTCCGGATGAATCTCGACGACCCGAAATGGGCTGCGTCGACCGTATGGATCGTCGCGCAGGGCAGTCGCGGAATGGGGCTGTCGAAGAGCCAGTACCGGATTCTCGGCACCGCGATCGGCGCGGCCGTCGCGCTCGCGCTGACGGGCGCGTTCGCGCAGTCCCCCGAGCTGTTCCTGCTGGCGCTTGCCGCATGGATCGGCCTGTGCGCGGGCGTCGCGACGTTTCTGCGGAATTTCCGTGCGTACGCGGCGGTGCTTGCCGGCTACACGGCCGCGATCATCTCGATGGATGCGGCGTCCGCGCCGCAGCACGCATTCGATATCGCGACCGCGCGGTTCCTGTACGTGGCGGTCGGCATCCTGTGCGGCGCGGCGTTCGAAACGGTGTTCGCGCCGGGGTCGCCGCTGCGCGATGTTCGCGCGCGGCTCGCCCGCTATCTCGCGCGTGCGGTGGCCGTTGGCGCGGAAGCGCTGCGCCGCGAGCCGAGCGGCGCGGCCGTTCACCGGCTCTTCGCCGAGGCGCTCGACCTCGACACCGCGGCCGAATACGCCGCCGCCGGCGCGCCGCCGGTGCGCAACGCGATCGGCCACTTGCGCGCGGCGGTGCTGGGCGTGCTGTCGGCCCATGCAGCGGGGCAGGCGCTCGACGCGCACGCGGCGCGCAGCGGCACCGTACCCGATCCGCTCGTCGCCGATGCCGCGCGCGTGCTCGACGGTGTGGCCGCGTCCGGTGAAGCGGGGCCCGACATGGCGGCGCTGCGCGCACGCGTGGACGGCGCACTGCGCGCCGAGGCCGCCGAGCCGGCCGGCTCGGACACATCGCGCCTGCTTACGCTCGACCGGCTCGATGCACTGCTCGCGGGGTTCGACCGTGCGTTCGCGAACAAGGCGCAGATCGACCTGCCGGTTCCGCCGCCGTCACGGGTCCGCTACGCGTTTCATCGCGACGTGGTGCTCGCGGTTCACAACGGCATGCGCGCATTCATCGCAGTGCTGGTCGCCTCGGCGATCTGGATCGTCACCGCGTGGCCGTCGGGCGCCGGCTTCGTCGCGATCACGGCCGTGGTCGGCGCACTGTTCTCGACCCGCCCGAATTCGGCCCGGGCCGCCCTGGGCTTTCTGAAAGGTGCGGCCTGCGCGGCGGTGGCGGGCGTGGTCTGCAACTTCGTCCTGCTGCCCGCGGTGTCGGGCTTCGAGATGCTCGCGTACATCATCGGCGTGTTCATGATCGGCACGGGCCTCGCGCTGCGCCATCCGCGCACCGCCGCGCTCGGCAGCGCGTTCTCGATCTTCTTCTGGAATTTCACGTCGCCGGACAATACCGCCCGCATCGGCGATGCGGCATTCCTGAACGGCGCACTGTCGACGCTGCTCGGCATCGCGTTCGGCGTGCTGGTGTTCGCACTGGTGTTTCCCGGCGATCCGGGCACGAGCCGGCGGCGTCTGCATCGCGCGGTGCGCCGCGATCTGGCCGATATCGCCCGCAACCCGCGCGGCTGGTCGGCTAGCGCGTGGCTGAGCCGCACCGCCGACCGGCTCGGACGCGAGCTCGGGTTCGCGGGCAGCGTGCCGCAGACGCGGATCGAGCGTGACATGCGCGAGCTACTCGCGATCTGGGGAATCGGCGACAGCCTGTTGTCGCTCGCGGAACTGGCGGCGCGGGAGCCGGCGGTGCGCCGTGCGGCGGCCGCGGTGCGCGGCCGTGTCGCGCGGGCGGATTTCGCGCGGCTCGAACGGACTTGCGACGCCGCGGCGCGTGTACTGCAGCGACGCGTGGCCGATATCGACAGCGACGGCGGCCGCGCATTGCTGCGCGGCATCGTGCTGCTGCGACGGATCGCGGATGCCACCGCCGCGCACGGCCATTTCCTGCGTGGACATGACGACTGAACGCGCCGGCCCGGTCAGGTGAGCCGATACGCCGGGCCCGGCGTCATTTCCGCCGGCAGCGGCTCGCGGTTCAGTTCGAGCAGCGTGCGCTCGATCATCCGCGTCATTGCGTCGAGGGCGAGATGGTTGGGCCCGTCGCCGAACGGCTCGGCGATCGCATGCGCAATGGCATCGAGCGCGATCAGCGTATACGCAACGAACACGGCGACGAACGGCGTGGCCGCACCGATCGAATCGACGAGACCGAACGGCAGCAGCACGCAGTATGCATAGATCGTCCGATGCAGCAGCACGTCGTACGAGAACGGGATCGGCGTCGACGCGATGCGCTCGCAGCCGCTCACCATCGACACGAGGTCTTCGAGGCGCGCGTCGAGCATCCACAGCCGCGTATCGGCAAGCTGGCCCGCGTCGGCGCGCGCAGCGAACGCCTCGCGCAGTTCATGCACGATCGCGACCGGCGCGAACCGCGCGGCGGCGATGCGTGCACAGGTATCGTCGTCGAGCAGCGCGCGCAGGTCGTCGAGCGGATCGGTGCCGCGCAACTGGTGCTTCAGCGCATAGACGAACGCGACGACCTTGCGCACGAACGCCTGCCGCGACGCGTCGTCGTCATCGACCGCGCCGTAGCAGAGCGCCTGCGACACCAGCGTGCGCGAGGCGGTCAGCACGCCGCCCCACAGTTGCCGCCCCTCGCGGTAGCGTTCGTAGCTCGCGTTGTTGCGAAACCCCGCGAAGATCGCGAGCGTGAGGCCGATCAGCGTGAACGGCGTCGGGTTCAGCGGCACCTTCTCGCCGAGCACGCGGCCGCCGCCCCAGACCGCGACGAGACTGATCGCGAGCGTCAGCACGAGCTGCGGCAGGATGGTCGGCAGCACCGAACCGTTCCAGACGAGCAGCATGCGCAGCCAGTGCTCGCGAGGCCGAACGATCATCGCGGCGCTCCGTCACGCAGCGATCGACACCGGTGCGGCCGCGCGATGCAGCAGCACGGGCACCGACTTCGACGTCGGCGTGTTGCACACGTCGCCGACGCTGTCGAGCGGCACCAGCGGATTGGTTTCCGGGTAGTACGCGCCGATGCAGCCGCGCGGGATGTCGTATTCGACGAGCAGGAAGCCGTCCGCGCGCCGTTCGATGCCGTCGTGCCACACGGTTTCCATGTCGACCCATTCGCCGGCCTTCAGGCCGAGCATCGCGAGGTCGTCGCGGTTGACGAACACCACCCGGCGCTGGCCGTACACGCCGCGATAGCGGTCATCGAGCCCGTAGACGGTCGTGTTGTACTGGTCGTGCGAGCGCGTCGTCATCAGCGTCATCAGGCGCTCGCCGTGCAGCGCGCGGGCGCGCTGGATCGGCGTGTCGGTCGGCAGCGCATGCGCGATGAAGTTCGCCTTGCCCGTCGGCGTCAGCCATTCGCGGTCGCGCGAGGCGACGCGCAGGTGGAAGCCGCCGGGCCGCGCGATGCGCGTGTTGTAGTCGTAGAAACCGTCGATGGTCGCCTCGATCGCGTCGCGGATCTTCGCGTAGTCGTCCTTGTACGCAAGCCAGTCGATCTTGCCGCTGCCGAACAGCGCATGGCCCATGTGCGCGACGATCGCCGGTTCCGACATCAGGTTTGCGGAAGCGGGCTTGTTCATCCCGTACGACACGTGGACCATGCTCATCGAGTCCTCGACCGTCACGCCTTGCGGCACGTTGTCCTGCAGGTCGATCTCGGTGCGGCCGAGCGTCGGCAGGATCAGCGCGTCGTGGCCGTGGATCAGGTGGCTGCGGTTCAGCTTCGTCGTGATGTGCACCGAGAGATCGCAGCGGCGCATGCCTTCCCACGTGCGCGGCGTGTCCGGCGTCGCCATCGCGAAGTTGCCGCCGAGGCCGATCAGCACCTTCACGTGGCCGGCGAGCATTCCTTCGATCGTCTCGACGACGTCGTAGCCGTGGTGGCGGGGCGGTTCGAACTCGAACACCTGGCCGAGCCGGTCGAGGAACGCCTGCGACGGCTTTTCCTCGATGCCGACCGTGCGGTTGCCCTGCACGTTCGAGTGGCCGCGCACCGGGCACAGGCCCGCGCCCGGGCGGCCGATGTTGCCGCGCATCAGCATCAGGTTGGTCAGCATCTGCACGGTCGCAACCGAATGCTTGTGCTGCGTGATGCCCATCCCCCACGTCGCGATCACGCGCTCGCTGCGCGCATAGAGCTGCGCGAGGCCGTCGATCTGCTCGTACGGCACGCCGCTTTCGGCGGTCAGCGCCGACCAGCTTTCGTTGCGCAGATCGTCGGCGAACGCGTCGAAACCGGCCGTGTGCTCGCCGATGAACGCGGTGTCGAGCACGCGCGGCGCACCGGCGGCGCGCGCGGCATCGTCGAGTTCGAGCACGCGCTTGGCCATCCCCTTGATCAGCGCGAAATCGCCGCCGATCGTCGGCTGGATGAACCTCGACGCGATCTGCGTGCCGGACATCGTCAGCATTTCGAGCGGGCTTTGCGGATCGGCGAAGCGCTCCAGCCCGCGTTCCTTCAGCGGGTTGATCGACACGATCGTCGCGCCGCGTTTCGCGCATTCGCGCAGTTCGCCCATCATCCGCGGATGGTTGGTCGCCGGGTTCTGGCCGAAGATCAGCAGCGTGTCCGCGTGTTCGAAATCGTCGAGCGTGACGGTGCCCTTGCCGACGCCGACCGATGCCGGCAGCCCGCGGCTCGTCGCCTCGTGGCACATGTTCGAGCAGTCGGGGAAGTTGTTCGTGCCATACAGGCGCACCAGCAACTGGTACAGGAACGCGGCCTCGTTGCTCGCGCGGCCGGACGTGTAGAACGCGGCCTGGTTCGGGTCCGGCAGCGCGCGCAGGTGGCGCGCGATCAGCTCGAACGCGTCGTCCCACGCGATCGGCACATAGCGGTCGGTCTGTGCGTCGTACACCATCGGGTCGGTCAGGCGGCCGTGCTGCTCGAGCTCGAAATCCGTCTGTTCGAGCAGTTCGGTGACCGTGTGCGCGGCAAAGAATTCGGGTGTCACGCGCTTGCTCGTCGCTTCGGCGGCCACGGCCTTCACGCCGTTCTCGCAGAATTCGAACGTCGACGCGTGCTGGCGGTCGGGCCATGCGCAGCCCGGGCAGTCGAAGCCGTCGGGCTGGTTCTGGCGCAGCAGCGTGCGGTAGTTGCCGCCGGTGACCTTTTCCTTGATCAGGTTGATCGCGACGGCTTTCAGCGCGCCCCAGCCGGCAGCCGGGCGGTGATACGGTTCGATGCGCGCGGCGGCGGATTTCTTTTTCATGATGCGTGTGTCAGGGTCGATGCACGGAGAGTACGCGCGGCGCTGCGGCCGCTGTGTGTACACCTCTTCACTTCAAAAAAGAGTACAGTTGCGACGATTCAGGCAGTGCGGAGCGCAACTGTGTTGTTGACGGGAAGTTGAAAGGGAGGCGCGTGAAGCGTTACGAACAACTGGCCGACGAGCTGCAGGCGCAGATCGACCGCGGCGTGTACCGGCCCGGCGAGCGGATTCCGTCGGTGCGGCAGGCGGGCCGGCAGCAGCAGCTCAGCGTCACGACCGTGCTGCGCGCGTACCTCGTGCTGGAGAGCCGCGGGCTGATCGAGAGCCGGCCGCAGTCGGGCTATTTCGTGCGGGCGCGCGCCGCGGCGCCGGCCGAGGCCGAGCTGCACACGTCCGCGCCGGCCGCGGAGCCGTCGGCGGTGGACGTGAGCCGGCTCGTGCTGTCGACGCTGCGCTCGATCGCGCGCGACGACGCGGTGCCGCTCGGCTCGCCGTATCCCGACGCGTCGCAGTTTCCGGTGCAGCGTCTCGCGCGTTACGCGCAGGCGATCGGGCGCCGCCGCACGCGCTGGGGCGTGATCGACGACCTGCCGCCGGGAAACCAGGAACTGATCCGCCAGATCGCGCGGCGCTACGCGGAGCGCGGGATCGCGATCGAGCCGGGCGAGATCGTGATGACGATCGGCGCGACCGAAGCGATCAACCTGTGCCTGCAGGCCGTCGCGCGGCCGGGCGACACGATCGCCGTCGAGTCGCCGACGTTCTACGCGATGCTGCACGCGATCGAGCGGATGGGCATGCGCGCGCTCGAGGTGGCGACGCACCCGGGCGACGGCATCGATCTCGACGCGCTCGAACGGATTCTCGAGCGCGAGCGCATCGCCGCGTGCATGGTGATGCCCAATTTCCAGAATCCGCTCGGCTTCCAGATGCCCGACGAACGCAAGCGCGCGCTCGTCGAGTTGCTCGCGAAGCACGGCGTGCCCGCGATCGAGAGCGACGTCTATCACGAGCTGCATTTCGGCGATACGACGCCGAGTGCGCTGAAGTCGTACGACCGCGACGGGCTCGTGCTGCATTGCGCGTCGTTTACGAAGAGCCTGTCGCCGCGCTACCGGATCGGCTGGGCGATGCCCGGCCGTTACCGCGACCAGGTCGAGAAGCTGAAATTCCTGAACACGCTTGCGACACCGGCGATCGAGCAGCTCGCGATCGCCGAATACCTGAAGTACGACGGTTACGATTTCCACCTGCGCCGGATGCGCAAGCAGTATGCGCAGCAGGCGAGCCTGATGAGCGCGATGGTGCGGCGTTTCTTCCCGGAAGGCACGCGGCTGTCGCAGCCGCAGGGCGGCTACGTGCTGTGGGTCGAGCTGCCGCCGCAGGTCGACGCGATGAAGCTGTACGCGCTCGCACTTGCGCAGCGGATCACGGTCGGGCCCGGTCACATGTTCTCGGCGACGAACGATTACCGGCATTTCATCCGCCTCAACTACAGCTATCCGTGGTCGCGGCAGATCGAGGACGCGTTGAAGGTGCTCGGGCGGCTCGCGTCGGAGTGCGCGGGACGGTGAGCGGCGCGACGGTGGCCGGCGGCGGCCCGCTGCAGGCCGCCGCCGGCACGCATCACGCTGCGCGCTGCAGTTCGCGCTGCGCGGCGCCGGCCATGCTGCGCATGTCGAAGCCCGACGGGTGCTGGTACACGCGCAGCCCGAATTCCGGCAGCACCGCGATCAGGTGATCGAACAGGTCGGACTGGATCGCCTCGTAGTCGACCCACGTCGTCGTGTCGGTGAAGCAGTACAGCTCGAGCGGAATGCCTTCCGCCGTCGGCGGCAGTTGCCGCGCCATGCACGTCATGTCGCGACGGATCCGCGGATGCCCCTTCAGGTAGTTCGCGACATACGCGCGGAACGTGCCGAGATTCGTCAGTTGACGTCGATTCGCCGGGCATTCGCCGGCCGCGCCGAGCGTGCCGTTCCATTGCGAGATCGCGTCGACCTTGTCTTCCAGGTAGTCCCTCAGCAGCGTCAGGCGTTCGAGCCGCTCGATCTCGTCGTTGTCGAGAAAGCGCACGCTCGTCGCGTCGACGAACAGCGCGCGCTTGATGCGGCGTCCGCCGGCTTCGGTCATCCCGCGCCAGTTCTGGTAGCTCTCGGTGATCAGCTTCCACGTCGGCACCGTGATGATCGTGTGATCGAAGTTCGCGACCTTGACGGTGTTCAGCGTGATGTCGATGACGGTGCCGTCCGCGCCGGCCGACGGCATCGTGATCCAGTCGCCGATCCGCAGCATGTCGTTCGACGACAGCTGCACGCCCGCGACGAGGCCGAGCAGCGTGTCCTTGAAGATCAGCATCAGCACGGCCGACATCGCGCCGATGCCCGACAGCAGCAGGCCGATCTGCTTGCCGGTCGCGTCGCCGATCACGACGAGCGCGGCCGTGATGAACATCACGAGCTTGACGAGCTGCATCGCGCCTTTCAGCGACAGCCGCGGCTGGTCGCGCTGGCTTGTGCGATGCGCGTGTTCGAGCGCGGACAGCGTCGCGCTGATCGTCATCGACACGAGGAACACGATCAGCGCGAACAGCACCTTGTCGGCAGCCTGCGCGGCCGTGGCCGGGATGCCGGGCACCGCGCCGAGCCCGAGCTTGATCACGACGAACGGGACGATGCGGTTCAGCCACTTGAACGCGCCGAACTGGAACAGCGCGTCGTCGATGCGGGTGGCCGACAGCCCTGCGATGCGCGCGACCACGCGAAACAGCAGGAAATGAACGGCGGCGGTGATCGCGCCGGCGGCGGCGATGAGGATGAGGGTGCCGACGAGCGGCGCAAACCAGGATTCGTTCAGGGTCATAGGGGCAGCTTGGATCCTTCTCGTGCATTGAATCGGCGCCGCGACGCGGCGCGTGCCCGGTGAAGGGCACATGAAAGGGACCGTGATTGTGCCATCGGGTTCCGGACATGTGCCGCGAATGCGCCGCACGGCTCCCGAAGATCCTCACCGTGGCGCGGGCATCCTTCGGACGCGCGCCGCGCAACATACTGTGTACTTGCCACGGGATGCCAGCTCGGGGCACGATGCGCGAACGACTTCGCGAACCGCGTTTTCACGTCGTTCACGGCGCTCGCACAACCAATGCAACCAACGCAATCTACGCATTTCACGCATGCAAGATTCCAACGAAAGCCGGCCGCCCGGGCTGCGGCTGCTGAAGGGCATTCTTCCGGTCCACCGCGCGACGGCGATCCGCGACGTCTTCGCGGGCATGTCGCTTGCGTCGATGGATATTCCGCAGGTGCTGGGCTATGCGCGCATTGCCGGCATGCCGGCTGTGACGGGTCTCTATACGGTGTTCCTGCCGCTCATCGCGTTCGCGTGCTTCGGCGCATCGCGCCATCTGGTGGTTGCCGCCGATTCCGCGACCGCGACGATCTTCGCGAGCCGCCTGTCGTCGATGGCGCCCGCCGGCAGCGCCGAATATGTGGCGCTGGCCGGCATGGTCGCACTGCTGACTGCCGCGATGCTGCTGCTCGCGCGCATCTTCAAGCTCGGCTTTCTCGCCGATTTTCTGTCGCGCACGGTGCTGGTCGGCTTTCTCGCGGGCGTCGGCGTGCAGGTGTCGATCGCGATGCTCGGTGACATGCTCGGCCTGGCCGTGCCGTATCCGGCGTCGCGCAGCGTCGCCCAGCTCGACTACGTGATCACGCATGCGGCCCATGCGCATCGGCCGACGCTCGCGCTGGCCGTGCTCGTCGTCGTCGCGATTCTCGCGTGCAAGCGGTTCCTGCCGCGCGTGCCGATGCCAATGATCGCGGTCGCGGGCAGCATCGCCGCGAGCTATGCATTCGGCTTTTCCGCACACGGCATCGAGGTGCTCGGGCCGGTCGCGGGCGGGTTGCCGCCGCTGCGCTGGCCGTCCGTCACATGGCAGCAGTTCCTCGATCTCGTGCCGGTCGCCGCGTCGTGCTTCGTGATGATCATCGCGCAGAGCGCGGCGGCGGCGCGCGTGTTCGCGCAGCAGTACGGCGAGGACGTCGACACCAACGCCGACATCCTCGGGCTCGCGGCCGCGAACGCGGCGGCGGCGGTTGGGGGCGCGTTCGTCGTCAACGGCAGTCCGACGCAGACCGCGATGGCCGACGGCGCGGGCGTGCGCAGCCAGATCGGGCACCTGACGTTCGCGGCGGTCGTCGCGGTGGTCCTGCTGTTCCTGAGCGCGTATTTGCAGTACCTGCCGCATGCGGTGCTGGCCGGCATCGTGTTCACGATCGCGCTCGGGCTGATCAACGTGCGCAGCCTCGCGGCGATCCGCAAGGAAAGCCCCGGTGAATTCACGCTCGCGCTCGTCACCGCCGTGGCCGTCGTGACGGTCGGCGTCGAGCACGGCATCCTGCTGGCCGTCGCGTTGTCGCTGATGAGGCACGTACGGCACAGCTACCAGCCGCATACGATGGTGCTCGAAGCCGCGCAAGGCAACGGGCGCTGGCAGCCGGTGCCGTCGCGGCCAGGCGCGATGACGGCGCCCGGGCTGATCGTCTACCGGTTCGGCTCCGACCTGTTCTTCGCGAACGACCATCTGTTCGCCGCCGAAGTGACCGCGCTCGTCGACGCGGCGCCCGCGCCGCTGCGCTGGTTCATCGTCGATGCGGGGGCCATCACCGATCTCGACTACTCGGCCGCGCGCACGGTGACCGATCTCGTCAAGGCGCTGCACGATCGCCGCATCGGCGTGCTGTTCGGGCGCGTGAACCGCTATCTGCACGCCGATATGGCGCGTCACCGGATCACGGAGATCGTCGGGGCGTCGTGCATCTTCCCGACGCTGCACCAGGCGTTGGAGGCCGCGGGCGTGGCGGCGACGCCGCAGGAGCCGGGCGTGGTGTAGCACGCAGTGCGAAGCGCCAACAGCTTGCTAGGCGGCTGCGCGCAGACGCGAGAAGCCGTTGCGCAGGTGACGGGCCAGCTCGGCGGCGGCCGGCGTGTGCTGGCCGCGCGGCAGATGGAGGTTGATCGCGAAGTTCGGCAGCGCGGGCAGGCCGCTGCCGGCCGGCAGGATGTCGAGATCGGCCGGCACGGTGGATGCGAGCCAGGCGGTCACCGCGAGATCGGCGCGCACGGTCGCGGCCGTCGCGTCGAGGCTGCCGTTCTCGAACAGCGTGCGCCATTCGCGATCGCATTCCCGCAGCGCGTCGAGCACGGTCGGGCGGAACGCGCAGGTTGGCGCGACCATCGACACCGGCAGCGGCGTGCGCCGATACGCGGCGCCGCCTTTCGCTCCGACCCACACCAGACGATCGACGGCGATACATTCGCCGCCCGGTTGCCCGACCGGCGTCTCGATCAGCGCGACATCGATCTCGCCTTGCCTGAGTGCGCGGCGCAGTTCCGGCGACGCCGCGCACACGAGCGACAGCGCGACTTGCGGATGCGCTTGCGCATAGCCTTTCAGGATCGGCGCGAGGCAGCTGCCGACGAGATCCTGCGGTGCGCCGACGCGCACCGTTCCGTCCATTGCACCGGCCGTCATGTCGGCCAGCAGCGCGTCATGCGCGGCGAGCAGCCGGCGCGCCTGCCCGAGCAGCCGCTCGCCATCCGCCGTGAGCCGCAGGTTGCGATGCTCGCGCACGAACAGCGGGCTGCACAGTGTTTCGAGTCGCGCGACCTGCTGACTGACCGCGCCTTGCGTCAGGTGCAACGCGTGGCTCGCCGCCGTCATGCTGCCGTGATCGGCGACGGTGACGAAGGCGCGAAGCAGGGCGATGTCGAGGTTGCGTACCATGTGTCGCATTATGAATGCTAATCACAGATATAAAAATCTTTCGCTGTTGTAATGCTTCGGGCGCGGGTAAAAACGGGGTTTCGACGACGATGACCGGGAGCCCTCGTGCTGCTTCGCGACTACCTGCCGCTGATGCTTTTCGTGATCGTATCCACTGGGACGCCCGGCGGCGCGACGACGCTTGCGACCGCGTCGGGCGCGCATTTCGGCTACCGGCGTTCGTTGCCGATGATGGCGGGCATCGCGGCCGGCCTTGCGTCGATGGCGGCCGCGGCGGCGGCCGGGCTCGGCTGCGTATTGCTGGCGCTGCCCGCGCTGCAGCTCGCGATGAAGGTGCTCGGCTCGTTGTATCTGCTGTGGCTGGCCGTGCGCATCGGGCGCGGCGGCAAGCCCGGCCTCGACACCGCCGTGCAGCGGCCGCAGCGGTTCGTCAGCGGCGTGTGGATGCTGTGGCACAACCCGAAAGGCTGGGTGATGACGCTCGGCGCGGCCGCGTCGTTCGCCGCGCTCGCGTCCGGCCCGGTGAGGCTAGGCGCATTGCTCGGGGTCGCGTTCGGCGTGGCCGCGATGGCGTCGCTGTCGCTCTGGTGTTGCGCCGGGTTGCTGTTCGCACGCGTGCTGCACACCGAGTGGCAGTGGCGTTGCGTGAATGCCGGGCTGGGGCTGTTGCTGGCGGCGTCGATCGTGCCGATGTGGCTGCCGTAGCGGGGTGCGCGCGACGAGCAATCCCGGCGCTCAGCGCGAACCGGCTCGCACGTTGCGCGTGTGCGTTCCGCCCGCGCCGCTCGACCATAGCGGCAATCGAAGCGTCGTGACGAAGCTCGCCGCATGCAGCGCGCAAAGCAGCCCGAACGCCCACGCGTACGCGGCGCCATGCGTGCCGCCGGTCGACATCGATTCCACGTGCAGCCGCCACGCGAGAAACAGCGTGCACATCGTCGTAAACGTCGGGCCGCCGAGCCGCTGGACGATATTGAGCGACGTCGTCGCCATCGGCAGGTTGCGCCGGTCTACCGACGCATACGCGGCGGAAATCGACGGCGCGCCGATCGCGCTCTGGCCCATCCCGCGCAGAAACAGCGCGGGCACGAGCACGTAAGGATCGTAGCCGGTCAGCGCGAGATACACGAACGGCAGCGTCGCGAAGAGTGCAAGCATCGCGCCGGCGGCGGCGAGCCGGCGCACGCCGAACCGGCTCGTGAGCGCGCCCATCGACGGATAGGTGACGAGCATCCCGAGCCCGAGCGGCGCGAGCAGCCACCCCATCTCGCCGGGCGAGCGGCCGCATGCCTCGATCAGGAACACCGGAATCAGCATCTGGCCCGCGTAGATCGTGCCGTTCGACAGAAACTGCGTGCCGGCCGCCGCACCGAACACGCGCGAGCGAAACAGCGCGAGGTCGATCAGCGCGTGCTCGCCCTTGCGTCGTTCGACGCGCAGGAACGTCGCGAGCAGCAGCGCCGAGCATGCGATCGCCGCGATGCCGGGTGCGGCGTCGATCCGCTCGGCGCCGTACAGGAACAGCACGAGCGCCGGCGACAGCAGCGCAAGGCCGACCCAGTCGAGCTCTCGCCGTTGCGTTTGCTCGCGGTCGCCGGGCAGGAACCATACGGCCAGTGCGAGCGCCAGCGCGCCGACCGGCAGATTCACGAGAAAGAGCCAGCGCCACGACGCGTGCTGCAGAATCGCGCCGGCGACGACGGGGCCCAGGATAGGCGCGATCAGGACGGGCACCGCCGCATAGCCGATCACGCGCGCCATCTGCTGGCCGGCGACGCGCGCGATCATCATCTGCGCCATCGGCGCGAGCAGCCCGCCGCTGACACCTTGCAGCACGCGAAACCCGATCAGCGACGGCGCCGACCACGCGAGCCCGCACAGCGCCGACGTCAGCGTGAACGCGGAGAAACACCACAGGTACAACGCTTTCGCGCCGATACGATCGACCAGCCAGCCGTTCAGCGGCAGCACTAGCGTGAGTGCGAGCAGGTAGCCGCTCGTGACCCACTGGATCGTCGACAGGCTCGCCTGCAGGTCGGTCGCGAGGCTCGACAGCGACACGTTGACGATCGTTGCGTCGAGTTGCGACAGCAGCGAGCCGAGCGTCGCGACCGCGCTGACCTTCCAGATCGACGGAGCGAGCCGGCCGGTCGCGCGGCCCGTTGACGGCTGCGCGCGCGGGGCGCTCACGCGCCGCGCCGGTCGAGCAGCGCGAGGATGTCTTGCGTCGAGCCCGTTTCGCCGAGGCGCGGGAACAGGCGTTCGACGCTGTTCGTGTGCGCATCCGCGTTCAGGTCGGTCATCGCGTCGACAGCGAGCGTCACGTTGTAGCCGAGTTCGTGCGCCTGGCGTGCGGTCGATTCGACGCCGATGCTGGTCGCGATCCCGGTCAGCACGATCTGCGTGACGCCGGCCGCCTTCAGGTGCGCGTCGAGACCGGTGCCGGTAAACGCGCCCCAGGTTTTCTTCGTGACGACGTGGTCGCCGGGCTGGCGGTCCAGTTCGGGGATCAGGTCGGCCCAGTCGGCCGGGAACGGATCCTTGCGCGGCGGTTGCTGCGTGCGGCCCGGTGCGCCGCCGGCGACGTTGACGAGTACGACCGGCAGGCCGCGGCGGCGGAATGCGTCGAGCAACGTGCGCGTGTGTTCGATCACCGGGGCGACCGGATGGGCAGTCGGCAGCGCAACGATGCCTTTTTGCAGGTCGATGACGACGAGCGCCGTGTTCGTGTCGAGGCGGGTGGTGCTCATGAGACGGATGCTCCGTGAGTGGGGCGAAGGAAAGCATGCACGCGGATGCCGCGCCGCACGCGGGCGGGGATTACGGCTCGCCGATGCGTCGGATCAGCGGGATCGCGGCGGCGAGCGTACGGATGTCTTCGGGGTCGAGCTTCCCGATCGCGGCGCCGAGCCACTTGTGCTTTGCGGTATCGCGCTTGCGCCGCGCTTCGACGCCGGCCGCGGTCAGCAGGAACAGGATCTGGCGGCCGTCGGTGGGATGCGGTTCACGTTCGACGAGACCGTCTTCCTCGAGGCTCGCGAGAATCGCCTTCATCGACTGCGGCTTCATTGCTTCAGCGCGGGCGAGATCGGCGGTCGTCATCGGGCCCTGTCGCTCGAGTCGCGCGAGCGCGCTCGTCTGCGACATGCCGAGCCCTTCGGACTCGATCTCGGAGCGCAGCCGGCGAATAAGCTGACCGACCGCGAGGGTCAGATCTGCGGCGACGGCTTCGGCGGAAACGCCGGGCATGCGGGGAGGGTTCATGCGGCGGATCATAGAACACGACAGTTAAACTTGCAAGTTTAACTGTCGAATTGAAAGGTGGTCGCGGTGCGCGGTGCGCGGTGCGTCGGCGACCGGGCGGGACGAACCGCGCATCGCGGCGGTTCGATCGGCACGACGTCGTTGTAGCGCGGCGAGGCGTTCTCGTGCAGCAGATCGCCGAGATATTGCGCGAGTTCGTCTGCGGCGATTGCGGACGGAATTTGCAGGTGGGCCGGCCGCCGCTTGCCCTCGGCGCCGAGATCGAACACGGCCCGGCGGTCGTTCTCACGCACGACGGCGAGCAGGCGTCCGAACGCGTTGAAACGGTACTCGTGCTGCCTCGTCGCGCTCCTTCGTGACGAATGTGCCGGCTGCGTGCGCGGCTTTACCGGATCGAGCAGGTCAGCCAGCGATGAATCTTCAGCGCATCGCTCGACACGCCGGCGCGCGTCGGCGCGCCGAGCAGCACGATGGTTTCGCGGCGGCCCTTCACGTGCATGCGCATCACGACGCCGTGCCCCGATTCGTTGATGAAGCCGGTTTTCTGCAGCCGGATCGGCAGGCGGCCGTAGCGGACGAGCGGATCGGAATTCACGTACAGCAGTTCGCCGTCCCCGGGCTGCACGGTCGTCGACGTGTCCGTCGAGAAATAGCGGATCAGCGGATCCTGTGCGGCGGCGCCCACGAGCCGCGCGAGATCCTCGGCCGTCGACACGTTGTGCGGCGACAGGCCGGTCGGCTCGCGGAAGTGCGTATGGCGCATTCCGAGCCGGCGAGCTTCGCGGTTCATCGCCTTCACGAACGCGGCGCGTCCGCCCGGATAGTCGCGGCTCAGCGCAGCCGCCGCGCGGTTTTCCGACGACATCAGCGCGATATGGAACATCTCGCGGCGCGACAGTTCGGCGCCGATCGGCAACCGGGAACCCGTGAACTTGATCGTGTCGCGGTCGCGCGCGGTGACGCGCAGCACGCCGTTCAACGGACGATCCGCGTCGCGCGCGACGACGGCGGTCATCAGCTTCGAGATCGATGCGATCGGCCGCACGGTGCGTGCGTTGTGCGCCAGCAGCGGTGTGCCGGAGTCGACGTCGAGCACGTAGGCTGCGCGTGAATACAGCGAGCGCACCGCGCGCGGACTGTAGCCGCAACTCGCGAGCAGGTGCGGTGTTGCGGCCGGGCGCGCACGAACCGCGCTCGTGCGTCTCGCGCGCCGGTGTTGCGGCGCGGGTGCGGCGTGATGCTTGACCGCATGATGCTTCGCGCGCGGGCTGCGGTGCTTGACGGTCTTGTGCTTGCGGTGGGCGGGTTTCTTCTTGACGACTTGCGCATGCGCGTGGGGCGACGCGGTGCGATGTGGTTGCGCGCGCTGCGCGGACGCGCTCGTCGCGAACGCGAGTGTCAGGAACGAGAGGGCGACGATGAGGGAAGTCCGGGTGCGGGGCAGGCGCGCGATGAGGCCGGTCAAGCGAAAGTCTCCTTTTCACGCGCGTTGCGGCGGCGCGAAATGCGTGGGCGGTCAGCGGGTGCGGGAAATTATAAAGTCGATCGCGCGGCGATGACGATGGATGCGGATGAAATCGTGCGTGATATGGCCGGATTCCTGCGGTTTTCGCGGAGGACCGGACGCACCCGGTCGGCGCAAGGCGTGCTGCGCTGCCACTCAGCGCGGCCAGTTTCGTCGCGATACGACCGCGAAACTGATCGCGATCGATCCCGTCGCCGGTCGCGGCGGTGTGTCGTTCAGCGCGTCGTCCAGCGCAGCGCCGAAACGCGGACGGCGGCTGCGTCCGTCGGCGCGCGCGGCACGGTGCGCGGGCGTCGGTGTTTCGGGCACGTCAACGCATTCGTTGGCGGCGACCGTGTCGCACGACATGTCGGACAGGCACTCGGACGCGTGATCGACGCACATGGCAGTGAATTCCAGGAGGGGATGTCCGTATTGAACGCCACGCCGTTCGATCAGTAAAATGAATGTTTCGATCGTTAAGATTCCTTTGAAGAATGGAACTGAAACTGCTGCGCACGTTCCTGACGGTCACCGAGCTCAGTCATTTCAGCCGCGCGGCCGATACGCTGCACATGAGCCAGCCGGCACTGAGCAAGCAGATCGGCGCACTCGAAGCAAGCCTTGGCGGCAAGCTGTTCGAGCGCGGGCGGCATGGCGCGGAGCTGACGCCGTTCGGCGAACGTTTCCTGCCCGACGCGCAGGCACTCGTGCGCGATGCCGACGAGATCCTCGCGCGGGCGAGGGAGGCGGCCAGCGGGCAGCGCGGGCATTTGCGGCTCGGCATCTGCCTGTCGGTGCTGACGCTCGTGCCGACGCTGGTTGCGGAATTCCGTGGCCGCAATCCGGGCATTGCCGTCACGCTGAGCGACCTGTCGTCGTCCGAGCAGACGCGCCGGCTGCGCGCTGGCAAGCTCGATGCCGGTTTCCTGCGCCTGCCGTCCGATGAAGGGCTGTCGTCGTTCAAGGTGATCGACGAGGGGCTCGCGCTCGCGGTGCCGCCGCATCTCGGTTTCAAGCGCGTGCCGGCCGGGCTCGACGTGCTCAACGAGATCGGCTTCATCGCGCTGCAGCGTGCGCGCGGCCCCGGGCTTGCCGCACAGATCGACAGATGGTGCGTCGAGCGGCGCTTCGTGCCGCATGTGACGCAGCAGGCGGAGGACGTGCAATCGGTGCTGACGTCGGTCGCGGCCGGCGTCGGCGTCGCGTTCGTTCCATCGCGTGCGCAGCACCTGCTGCGCGACGCGACCGTGTTGCCGCTCGACGGCCGGGACGCGAAGTGGCGCGTCGGGCTTGCATGGTTGTCCGGCCGAGACGATCCCGTCACCACGCGTTTCGTCTCGTTCATGCGCAGCGCGATCAAGTGCGCTTAAGCGCGCGTATAGTGCTCGCGATGGTGTCTTTTCAGAACGCCGGCCTCGCGCCGGCTCACGAACCCGAACCGATGACTTCAGAATCCGACGACTCCCCGCTCGATCCCGCACTCGTCGCGACGCTCGCGACATTGAACGAGGCCGCGGCCGATCCGGCCGGCAAAACGTGGTCGCTGCCGAAGATCGCGAAGCGCACGCAGTTGCCGATGAGCACGCTGCGCCGCGTGCTGACGCAGCTCGATGCCGCGGGCCTCAGCGCGACGACGCTGAACGAAGACGGCACCGGCAGTGCCGCGTTGACCGACGAAGGGCGCGCGGTGTGCGCGCAACTGTTCGGCGCGAACGACGCGAAATAGGAAACGCCGCTCGAAAGCGGCCTTGCGTATTGCGGTTGGGCATGCAGCGCCGGCGCGTCATCACGCAGCGACGCGCATCACCACCGCGCCGTCACCCCGCCCATGATCGAGTGACGATAGGTCTGGTCATTCAGTCCGCGCCGGTAGCCGACGTCGAGATCGAGCCAACTCTTCGGCGAGTAGATCGCCCCGGCGATCACGAACGCCGGGTTCGCGGCGGCCGTGCTTTCCGTATTGCGCGACATGCCGATGTCGGCCACGAACTGCAGCGTGTCGGTCGCCTTGAAGAGCGCGGCGGCCGACACGGCCCAGGCCGAGCGCAGGTCGCCCTGGCGATTCGGCTGGTAAGCCAGGCCCGCATTCGCGAGCAGCGACACACGCCCGACGTCGGCCTGCGCGAGCAGCGTCGCACCGGTGCCGACGCGGCCCGTGCCGAGGCCGCGACCGTCGTCGCCGGTGGGCATCGTCAACTGCGGTTTCAGCGCGAGCGACAGCGGCCCGCGCTCGACGAAGCGCCATTTCATGCCGATCTCGACATCGCCGATCCCGGTGCCGTTGTCGTCGGTGCGCGTCTGCAGTTGCGTATAAGGCGCGTTCACGTAGAGATCGACGCGTTCGCCGAATCCGCGCGTGAGCGTCGCGTTCCAGTATCGATGGCGGCCGTTCTCGTCCTGTTTCGAGGTTTCCTCGGCATTGAGCTCGAGCTGCCAGTTCGCATTGCCTTGCGTGCCCGTGTCGTCGCTGACGAGCGGATGGGCCGCGTAGGCGCCCAGCGGTGCGAGCAGGGCGCTCGCGGCCGCGAGCGGGAGCATTCTTTTCATCACGTCACCTGTCGTGCGTCGTGAGCGGCCGGCCCGGGCGGGCCGGCGCGCCATTGTCGGAGTGGAATCAGAACCACTGTTGGTAGCGGCGCACGTAGATCGTCTTCACGATCTGCGCGAGCAGGATGTAGCCCACCATCGTTGCCGCGAGCCACATCCAGTAGGTGCCGGGCAGGTGCATGAAGCCGAGCGAATCCGCGAACGGCGAGAACGGCAGCCAGCAGCCGATCGCGATCGCGGTGAGCGTCGACAGCAGCACCGGCAGCGCGGCCGTGCTCTGCAGGAACGGGATCTTCTGCGTGCGCAGCAGGTGCACGACGAGCGTCTGCGACACGAGGCTTTCGATGAACCAGCCCGAGTTCATCACGACCTGGCCGCCCGAGCCGCCGTGCAGGTGATACATCGCGCCCGCGCCGAACACCGTCCACATCAGCACGTACGTCGTGATGTCGAACACCGACGAGGTCGGCCCGACCCACAGCATGAAGCGGCTGATATTGCCGGCTTCCCACTTGCGCGGCTTCTTCAGGAACTCGGGATCCATCCTGTCCCACGGCAGCAGCATCTGCGACGTGTCGTAGATCAGGTTCAGCACGAGCAACTGGGTCGCGAGCATCGGCTCCCACGGCAGGAACGCGCTGGCGACGAGCACCGAGAACACATTGCCGAAGTTCGAGCTGGCGGTCATGTTCAGGTACTTCAGGATGTTGCCGAACGTCTCGCGGCCCTTGATCACGCCTTCTTCCAGCACCATCAGGCTCTTTTCGAGCAGGATGATGTCGGCGGTTTCCTTTGCGATGTCGGCGCCGCTGTCGACTGAGATGCCGACGTCGGCGTCGCGCAGCGCGGGCGCGTCGTTGATGCCGTCGCCGAGGAAGCCGACGGTGTGGCCGTTCGCCTGCAGCGCCTTGACGATGCGCGCCTTCTGCAGCGGCGTGAGCTTCGCGAACACGGTCGTGCGTTCGACGACCTGTGCGAGCGTCGTATCGTCGAGCGCGTCGATTTCTGCGCCGAGCACCGGCTTGCCCGGCTCGAGGCCGACTTGCCGGCAGACCTTGATCGTGACAGTCGGGTTGTCGCCCGTCAGCACCTTCACGGCGACGCCGTTCTCGCGCAGCGCGGCGAGCGCCGGCGCGGCCGATTCCTTCGGCGGATCGAGGAAGGTCAGGAAGCCGCGCACGACGAGGTCGCGTTCGTCGGCGGTGCGGTACTGTTCGCGTTCGTCGCCGCGCGGGATCATGCGCGTCGCGAGCACCAGCACGCGGAAGCCGTCCTCGTTGTAGGCAGTGGCCTGTTCGAGCAGCCGCTTGCGCGCCACGTAATCGAGCGGGCGCATGCCGTCCTCATCCTGCACGTGGGTCGACACCGCGAGCATTTCCTCGACCGCGCCCTTGCAGATCAGCATGTGTGTGCCGTGAGCATCCTCGACGACGACCGACAGGCGCCGGCGCACGAAATCGAACGGCAGCTCGTCGATCTTCCGGTAGCCCTGCGGCTTCACGCGCTCGCCGATTTCGTCGGCGCGTGCGACGACCGCGATGTCGATCAGGTTCTTCTGGCCGCTCTGGTGGAAGCTGTTCAGCCAGCCGAGCCGCAGGATGGCCTCGTTCTTGTGGCCGGACAGGTCGAGATGGTGTTCGAGGATGATCTTGTCCTGCGTGAGCGTGCCGGTCTTGTCGGTGCACAGTACGTCCATCGCACCGAAGTTCTGCACCGAGTTCAGCCGCTTCACGACGACCTTGCGGCGCGCCATCGCGATCGCGCCGCGCGCGAGGTTCGCGCTGACGATCATCGGCAGCATTTCGGGCGTGAGGCCGACGGCCACCGCGAGCGCGAATGTGAGCGCGCTCAGCCAGTCGCCCTTGGTCAGGCCGTTGATCATGAACACGATCGGCACCATCACGAACATGAACTTGATCAGCAGCCAGCTCACGCTCGCGACGCCGCGATCGAAGCTCGTCTCGATGCGCTTGTGGCTCACGACGTTGCGGGCGAGCGAACCGAAGTAGGTGTCCTCGCCGGTCGCGACGACGACGGCCGTCGCAGTGCCGCTGACGACGTTGGTGCCCATGAAGCACACGTTCTCGAGATCGAGCAGCGACGTCGACGCATCGCTGGCCGCGCCGCCTGTGCCCGTGTTCGCGGACTTGCCGGCGACCGCGCCGAGCGTGTCGTACTTCTCGACCGGCAGCGCTTCGCCGGTCAGCACCGCCTGGCTGATGAACAGGTCGCGCGACGCGAGCAGGCGCACGTCCGCGGGGATCATGTCGCCGGCCGACAGGTGCACGATGTCGCCGGTCACCACTTCGCGCATCGGTACTTCGCGGCGAGCGGGCTCGGACGTGTCGGTCACGGCGCGCTGCACGGTGGCGGTGGTGCGGACCATCGCCTTGAGCTTCTCGGCCGCGCGCAGCGAACGGAATTCCTGCACGAAGCGCAGCAGCGCGCTGATCGTGACCATCGACAGCAGGATCGTCATGCCGACGTAGTCGCGATCGTCGGGCGCCGCGAAGTAGACGTCGGTGAAGAAGCTGATCGCGGCCAGCACCAGCAGCACGTAGACGAACGGATTGTGGAACGCGTGCAGCAACTGGCGTGTCCAGTGCGGCGGTTTGTCGTGCGCGATTTCGTTCGGGCCGTCGTGCTGCAGCCGGTCGGCGGCCTGGTCGTAGGTGAGGCCGCGCGAGCTGGTGCGCAGCGACTTGAAGGTTTCCTCGAGCGGGCGGGCCGCTTCCTGCGCGGCGCGGATGATGTGCGGTGCGTTTTGCTGGCTGGCGCCTGCGTTGATGAAGCCGCGCTGTTTCTTTTGCGATGTATTGCGTTGTGTCATGAGTCGCTCCTTGCGCACGAGGCGGCGGGCGGGGAGCGACCGTGACGTTATCGACGCACGAGCGCTCCCCGCCGCGTCGCGTCAGGCGCGATCGGCTGTGGATCGGTGAAGGGAGGAACGCTCGCCGGCGCACGGAATGCGATCGGATGGACGATGCGCAGCGTCGCACCGGCGAGCGGTAATCGACTACTTTCGTCTGAGTTCATCTGCACTCCTGTCGGTTGCGGATAGTCGGCACGGGCGATCGACGGCTGCGCACGCACGAGGGTGCGCGGCCGGACGGCACGCGAACGGAAGACGCACGCAGCTCGCGCTGCGCGCAGCACGAACGCACGCGTAACGCACGGTTGCGCAGCGCGGGCATTCGGCAATATCGAAAAAATCTGGGCGGGGATTCTGGCCGGTCAGGCCGGAAGGGCACCGCATCCTGCTTCCCGGGATGCGGCAAAAGACGAGGCTCTGCGCGGTTTCCTCAGGCAGCAGTCAAGTTGGTCGAGGACCAACTACAACTCGCATCGGTGTTCACAGAACACTCCATGTAATTAGACGGGGCGATGGTAAGGGGTCGTCGTGCGAAGCGTCAACCCTTTTTATGCCCTTTTTTCCGGCATTTTTTGCAGAACGTCGGCGCGACGATGCCGGCGCTCCGAATGGCAAACCGCGCGCGTGCGAGGCACGCATGCGCGCGGTCGGGGCGAGGCAGCGACGCGTTACTGCGACGATGCCGTGATGGCTGCGCCTGCGTCGAGAATGCCGGAGCCGGCCGGCAGTGCCGTGCACGACGTGCTCGTCGGCAGTATCGCGGCACGCGCGCCGCCTTGCAGCTTCTGCTGGATCTGCGCGGGCGTGAGGTTGCCGTTCACCGACAGCATCAGCGCGGCGGCGCCAGCCACCTGCGGCGTCGCGAAGCTCGTGCCGCTCGCGGTGCCGTACGTGTCCGCGCCCGGCGTCGTCGTGCCGCCGTTGGCCGTCGACAGGATGTTGACGCCCGGTGCGCTCAGCGCGACGTCGGTGCCGAAGTTGCTGAACGATGCACGCCGGCCGGTTGCATCGGTCGCACCGACGCTGATCACGCCTCGGCAGTTCGCGGGCTGGTCGAGCCCGGTCGACAGGCCGTCGTTGCCGGCGGCGACCACGACGGTCACGCCCTTCGCGTTCACGTCGTCGATCGCCTGCTGGAACGTCGCGCTGCATGCGCCGACGCCGCCGAGGCTCAGGTTGATGATCTTCGCGGGCGTCGGGTTCGTCGGGACGCCGTTGACCGGAATGCCGGCCGCCCAGCGCATCGCGTCGGCGATGTCGCTCGTCACGCCGCCGCACTTGCCGAGCACGCGCACCGGCAGGATCCGGCCGAGCCACGACACGCCGGCGATGCCGATGCCGTTGTTGGCCGTTGCGCCGATCACGCCCATCACGCGCGTGCCGTGCCAGCTGCTGGTGCTCGGCTCGCTCGCGCAGTGATAGTACGGGCCGCTTACGTCGTCGAGTTCCTGCTGGGTGACCCAGTCGCCCGGGTCGGTTGCGTCGCCGCTGCGGGTCTGGCCGTTGTTGCTGGTGTTGATGTTCGAGATGAAGTTGTAGCCGGGAAGCAGGTTGCCGACGAGGTCGGGGTGCGGCCGGTAGCCGGTGTCGAGCACGGCCGTGACGACGGTCGGCGACCCCTTGGTGCGCGTCCATGCGGGCGGCACGTCGATGCCGGCGGTCGGATCGAACAGGTTCCACTGCTGGCTGTAGTCGGGATCGCTCGGCGTGTCGCGGATTCGCATCGGGTGATCCGGTTCCGCGTAGTCGACGTCGCTATCGGCCGCGAACGCCTGTGCGAGCGCCGCGGCATCGTCGGCCGCGATGCGCTGGCCGATCGACAGCACGGCCGCGCCGTTCGACAGGGTCCGCTCGACCTGGACGTCAAGCGGCGCCTGCGACGTCGTCGCGGCGGCATAGGCGCGTGCGGCGCCGCTCGCGGTCGGCGCGTTCCAGCGCGTCATCGAACGCTGGATCACGGCGTCGAGCCGCGTGCCGGTGTCGACGGCCGCCATCGCGCGGGCGGCCGTCAGCGTCTTCAGTTTGACGATCAGGTGATCGACCGGCGGCTCGGCTGGTGCGGCGGTCTGGGCAGCCATCTGCACGGCGGCCTGCTGCGTCGCGCACGCGTTGCTGCCGCTGGTGGCAGGCGGCGTTGTCGGGCTGGGGCTGGGGCTCGGCGCGGGCGCCGGTGCGGCATTGGAAGACGACGGATTGCTGCCGTCGCCGCCACCGCCGCCGCAACTGGCGAGGGGAACGAGCACGGCGGCGGACAGCATACCCGCGAGTACGCGCGTATGAGTGGAGCGGACCAGCGCGGAATTGAAACGTTTGGCTCTCATGGTGAAACTTGATCCTCGTAGATAACCGTCGTGCCGGCGGTAACGCTCGATCCGGTGAATGCCGGACCTTGTGGTTTTTGTCTGACGATCGGAGCAGGTTGCTGCGACGCGCCATGCAATGGGTAACGGCTGCCACGGCGGCTTCTTGAGTGGGTTTCAGCAGAAAAAAAAGTGCGGGCGCAAACGATTACGTTGTCGCGATGCAGCATGCATGCGGTACCCGGCATCGGCTGCCGGGACGGCGGGGCGCGAGCGAGCACGGCCGGCCGGGCGCGACGCGCGGCGCGTGCGCAACGGACATGCGTTTGCGCGGCACGGAAAAAGGGCCGCCGGCGCGCGTTTGCGATGGAAGGTTCCTTACGCTTTCCCTGATGCGACGCGAATTTTGTCGGGCGTACGATCGCGGCTCGATCAACGTTTCGTCAGGAGAAAAGCATGGATCGTCGCTTCCGTTGGCTGGCCGTCGCATTGACCTGCGCGCTGGCAGGCACCGCGCATGCGCAGGCACTCACCGGCACGCTGAAGAAGATCAAGGACACGGGCATCGTGTCGCTGGGTATCCGCGAATCGTCGGTGCCGTTCTCGTATTCGGACAACCAGCAGAAGAACATCGGCTATTCGCGGGACATCGCGGCGCGCATTATCGACCAGATCAGGACGGATCTGAAACTGCCGAACCTCACGGTGAAGGAAATCCCGATCACGTCGCAGAACCGGATTCCGCTGGTGCAGAACGGCACGATCGATTTCGAGTGCGGGTCGACGACCAACACGCTCGAGCGACAGAAGCAGGCCGCGTTCTCGGACAGCATCTTTCTGTACGGAACATGGCATTCTAGAGATTCCCTTATATGACGGGCATCTCAGGCGATCGTCCAAAATTAGTCAAAAACTCGTCCAAAACTAAACTCCGTTCGAGGTCTTGATTTCGGTCCAATCCTGTCCCCTGGAATCTCGGTAGACGGCCGTCATGGCGGCAGATTTGTGCCCTAACAGTGACTGTGCGAAGTCCTTGCCGTACTGCTCTGAGTAAAGGCGCGCAGCAAGCGACCGGAGTTCATGGAACGTCGGCGGCGTCCGATCTTTGTCGCCCACAATATTGGCTGCATTTCTTGCAGCCTTGAATGCCTGGCTCAATGTTCCTGAGGCGACAGCGGAACCCGGCTTCCCCTTAGAGATAGCGTGCGAAAAGTGGATCAGATGCTTCGAAACCACTCGGTCGCGGCACCGTTTCACGACGTCATCCAACACGAGCCCAGCAGCAGGCAAGGATAGAGAAAGCGGAATGCACAGCTTGGGCCTATTCGGCCCGCGCCCCTTCGTTTGCTCCACCCACAGGAAGCCGTCGTGTACGTTATCGAACGTCATTCTGCAGACATCCTCCAAACGTTGTCCCGTCACCAAGGCGAGCTCAATTGCATTCGCGATCCATTGCCGCTGCTTATGGCTTCGGGCCTCGGCAAGAATTGCGCGGTAGGAATCAAGCGTAAGACGGCTTCGCTTCACGGCCGCCTTCGGCTTGTATGTCACTTCCACTGGATTCTTACCTACCTCTATAGCCCCGCGTTCCATGGCAAATCTAAGCACATCGCGTAGGCGCGATCGTATCTTGGCAGCCATCGGTGCGCCCCGCTCATGCTCGCAACGCATGATGAACTCGACCACATCTCGAGGTGAGATATGGAGGAGGGCTATCTTTCCTATCTCATCTCCTCGTATCGCTGCTAGCTGCGAGCGGATCGACTTCATGGAATTGGGCTTAAGACCTGACAGCCCTCCTTCGTAGGTGTCGCACCAGTTGGCAAGGAGGTTCACGCCACCGTCCATCCGAGCGAGCAAGGAAGTATCTCCGCGGCGACGCTCAATATCTGCGTTAGCAGTCTTGGCCTGTGATATGGCCGCCTCTTTGTTGTGACCGAGGCCGAATGTCTCTTTCGTGATCGGGTTTCGGAACCAGTAATAACCGTTATTCTTCTGGTACAGATTGGGAGGCAGCGAGCGGTTACGCACGTTTCGAGGTCTGGCGGCCATGGATCATCCTGTTGATTCGTTCTGCGGTTTCATCCACGTACTCGGCATCCGGTCGGCAAAAATATCCTCTGCCGACTTTCATTGGGCGCGGCAGTATCTTTCCCGCATGAATCCAGTTGAGAAGTGTATTGGGATGGGGGGCGTGACTTCCGAAGATCTGCTGCGCCCATTCACGTACCGGTATGAGTTCTGGTCTCATCTTCCCCTCGTAGCCATAGCGAGCTCGACGCGGCGGCTGATCTCGCGATCGTAGCCGGCGAGCGTGGATTGCAGGTTGGGTGCGAGACGCGGCCCGGCGCACGGCGTGTCGAGCGGAGCGCGCGGTGCAGCGGCTGTCGTCAGCTGGTACGCGGTATCCGTCGTGACGCGCCGATCGATCCGGATGCGGCCGGCGTAGAACAGCGTGTCGAGGAAGCTCTGCACGAACGCTGTCGACGTCTGGAGTTCGGCTGCGATCTGCCGAGCGGTGTGCGTGCCGCTTGCGAGAACGCCGACCACGGCTGTGCTGTTGATGCGGCGGCTGGTCATGATTTGCTAATCCTCGTCATTTCGCCGCAATGCTGGCACTTTGTTCGCGAGCGTTCGGCCAGGCGCTTTAGCTCGTCGTGGTATCGCGCATGCAGTTCGTGGTAGCGGTGCTCAGCGTGGCTCAGCTGTTTGAGCACCCACATCGGGTTGAGCTTTTCCTTGCAGTCCGCGCACGTCACCTCGGCGAGTTCGTCGTCGATGATGTAGCGCTTGTGCCAGCAGGTATGCGTCGGAACGGTCGTGAACACGCGCTCGTCGCCGAGGTTCGGGCGCGGCTTGACCGGCAGCACTGTCACGTTGTCGTCGATCGTGACCTTCATCGCTTGGCTCCTTCGAGAAGGGCATCGATCTTCGAGAACAGGTCGGTGACGCGCGCCGGCGGGTCGTTTTCCCACTCGACGTTGGACAACTCCTCGCGCGCCTGGCGAAGTGCCTCCGTCAGCCCCTGCCGAGTGGCGACCTGCGCGGGCGGGGCGGTGTAGAGCTTCGTGCCGATTTCGAGCGGGCGCGTTGCCTCGATGATCGTGCCGATGTCATCCGGGTTGTCGCGCACGATCGCCGCCTCTTGCCCCGCTGCCTCCCGCGCGTCCTGCCACGCATCACGCCACAACATCTGGGTGTGAATGGCCGCGTCCTCCCAGTGCATTTCATAGCGCCCCTCAAACGCCGCGCGCATTTCGGGCGCTATGTCGATGTTTTTCTTCAGTCGATCATTCATCGTGATTTCCCTTTTCGGTTTGCGCTTGGTCGAGCATGAAACGGATGCGCGCTTCGATCTTGCTCACCCATTCCTCGTTCGGTTGAGTTATGCAGATGCCTTTGATCATCAAGGCGCACGCAGTAATCGCCGCATCACTCAGCGCTGGCTGCGATGCTGCCGCGTGGGCTTGCCCAAGCTCGTCGAGCAACATGTTGACCGCGCTATTCATCTGGTCTGCGACGCGACCGTTCGCATACTCTCGGACTGCATCGAGCGCAGCGGAAACCGCGTTGATTGTCTTGGTACTGGCGATAAGGCCCGGTTTGGGCCGCTCGTCTGCCGGCGCTGCCGCTGCATCTGCGGAGGGAGACTCGGTGTCCGATGTGATGACGGGGGCGTCAGGAAGATCCTGCCAGTGCGTGACGAAATTCTCTCGGCTCCCGTGTACGCGCCAGTAGTTTTTATCGTGGTCGAAGTAGGCGAGGCGTATGCCCCAGCCTCCGCCCTTGCGGCCGTCCCAATCACACAAGGCGCAGTCCCCATTGAGAAATACGAGGACTTCTCGCTCGTCGCCCGGGACATCAATGTTGGCGTTCACCCATGCGGCCGCATCTTCCACCGCTCCCGCCACCTCAGTGCGAGGGGCGCGGGCATAGGTGCAGCCACGCTGGAACCCTTCCCATGCGCATTCTC